>CAVOCL010000123.1:0-6067 GCA_963694185.1 Dehalococcoidia bacterium | reverse complement strand
ACGGAACTCGTTCCGAAGCTTCAGTCTCTCAACCCATCCAGCAACAATCGATCTCTAAGAAAACAAGGCAATCCTTTGAAAATCACCGATGTAAAACCATTCGCCGTCTGGGTCGGCCGCCGAAACCAGATGCTCGTAAAAATTGAAACCGACGAAGGAATATACGGCTGGGGCGAATCCGGATTCTCCGGGCGTGAACTCGGCGTAAAAGGAATCATGGAACACTACCGTGAGTTCCTCATCGGCAAAGATCCCATGAGCCGTGGCGGACTCTGGCAAGAGATGTACCGCAGTCAGTACTTTGAGGGCGGAAGAACCCTGACTGCTGCCATCTCGGCCATCGACATCGCGCTACACGACATCGTCGGCAAGAAACTCGGCGTGCCAGTCTACGAACTACTCGGAG
Organism: Dehalococcoidia bacterium; assembly: GCA_963694185.1. GTDB lineage: Bacteria > Chloroflexota > Dehalococcoidia > Lucifugimonadales > Lucifugimonadaceae > Lucifugimonas. Next base: position 5,661 of record CAVOCL010000123.1, on the reverse strand, counting down.
GCAAGCACCGCCACACCGTTCCCGTATTTGCCACAACGGCAGGCCCCTACGGACCCGAGATGATCGAGCAGGCCAAAGAATTCATGGCCCAGGGCATCAACGCCTTCCGACTTTCCTACGACAACATGGATATTCAGAATGGCGGCCTATTCGAGCCGCGTGAATCTATCGCCAACTCGGCTGAATGGCTCATCAAAACTCGTGAGGCACTCGGCAACCAGGCGATTCTAGGTGTCGACTATCACCATCGTCTATCACCAGCCGAAACCGCTTCGCTCTGCCAGATGATGCCAACGCACACGCTTGATTTCATTGAAGAACCAATCCGTGACGAGTCACCCGAAGCCTACGAAGCACTTCGCAAGCTAGTCGACGTGCCGTTCGCCATTGGTGAAGAATTCGCCTCGAAATGGCAGTTCCTTCCCTACATCGAACGTGGCATCACCCAGTACGTACGAGTCGACATTTGCAACGTCGGTGGGTTCACCGAATCTATGAAGGTCGCTGGATGGGCAGAGGCTCACTACATCGATCTCATGCCGCACAACCCGCTCGGACCGATCTGCACTGCAGCATCAGTTCACCTAGCCGCGTCAGTGCCGAACTTCGCATGGCTTGAAGTGAACATGGAACGAGCAAACGATCCCGACCGAAGCGTCTTCACAGAGCAGGTCGAGTTCAACGGCAGCGGATACGTGGTCAATGATCGACCCGGACTCGGCGTTGAAGTCGATGAAAGCAAACTCTCGGAGCCGTTCAGGTTCTGGGAAGCACCACACCCACACCGAGCCGACGGTTCACACACCAACTGGTAAGACCCGCAGGGGTCGAATTCGCCAACTAGTAAATCTGTTCAGCCGCCTGCTAATACCGGGCGGCTGTTACATTTGGTTCATTCGAAAACCGGCTACAAAAGCGGAAGGCTCAACTCAGCAATGGCAGTATCGATCGATCTCGCAGGAAAACGTGGCGTCATATGGGGTGTTGCAAATCAGCGCAGCATCGCATGGGCAATCTCCGAACGACTCGCCGAAGCCGGAGCCGAACTGGCTTTCACCTATCTCAACGAACGCCTAAAAGCTCCTGTCGAAAAAGCCACTGGTGGCCTCGATAACCCAATGCTGATCGAGTGCGACGCTACCGACGACGATCAGGTTCAGGCCGTTTACGATCGGATCAAATCCGAGTGGGGCGAGATTGATTTCGTAGTCCACTGCATCGCCTTTGCCGACCGTGACGATCTCGGTGGTGATTTCTCAGCAACAAATCTTCAAGGCTTCCGCACCGCCCTCGAAACCAGTGCATACACACTGATGCCAGTCGTCGGAAAAGCCGCACCGCTGTTCGGCGAATCTGGCGGCTCAGCCATCACGCTAACGTTCGACGCCTCGCAGCGTGTCTACCCCGGCTACAACATCATGGGCACTGCCAAAGCGGCCCTCGAAAACGAAGCACGACAGCTCGCTGTCGAATTTGGCGGCCGCAACATCCGAGTAAACGCTATCTCTGCAGGGCCTCTCCCCACTCTCGCAGCCCGCAGCATCCCCGGCTTCCGTGACATGACTCGTGCCCACCGAGAGCGCTCACCGCTTGGTCGTAACATCAACCACAAGGAAGTTGCCGACACCGCACTGTTCCTGCTCAGCGATATGTCGAGCGGAATCACCGGAGCGATCATCCCGGTCGACGCCGGCTACGGAATCATCGCACTCTAGGCGATACAAAATGCCAGAAATTACAACAGGACTCTCAGCGAGCAGAACATGCGTCGTTGAGGGTTCTTTGCTTTACAGCCCCACCGGCAAAGCCGAACACAGGGTGTTATCCAGCCCGGCCATGATTATGGAAATGGAGATCGCCTGCGTCGACGCTGTGAAGGGCTACGTAGAAGCTTCGGTTGGATTCCACGTTGATGTGAAGCACATCGCTCCGGCTCCTGCTGGAGAAACGGTCGTAACGACCGCAACACTCATCGAAATCGACGGCAAGAAGCTGCGATTCAAGGTCGAAACGCTATTTGGCGACACTCTCATAGGAACCGGCACACACCGTCGCGCCATAGTCCAACTGTAATTCTGTTGGCTCTCGCTAGCGCTGCATAACGCTCCAGTTGCAGCAAACTCGTACAAAATCTACTGGCAGTCGAAATACCGGTTCCGTGTACGGTGAACTAGTCGAACGCGCCACATCCGGCGCACATCAGATCAGTCCAACCACAGAGAATACGTAATTACTGTTGTGAGCAACAGCCAGCAACGCATAAACGATCATTCGCCGGAATCATCAAATGCGCCCGGTTCGAAAGAGTCTCATCCAAATCAGGTTATCGCTGAGCCAAATGGGCTCCCGGAAGATGCCACTTCCACAGCGAACGATCTGATGAGCATGAACGATCGTGGCAATCTTCACCCCGATCAAATCGAACGAATCCAGGTGGTTCAGCAAAACGCCGATCGACTCACGCTGCTCGTAAACGACTTCCTGAACATTTCAAAAATGGAAGCTGGAACTCTCAAGACCAAGCCGACAAAATTCCAGATTTCTGAACTCGCCTACGATCTCGAAACGTCGTTCGAACCAATCGCATCCGGCGGTAACCACAAGCTTGCTGTAACCGCCCCCGACGAGCACCAGTTCGCTATGGCCGATCGTGAACTGCTCAGGCAGGCGATCATGAACCTGCTCTCGAACGCCAGCAAATACTCGCCGCCCAGCACCAACATTTCACTCGACATCTGGGTTGATGAAAACGACTTACGTATTACTGTCACCGACGAAGGCCCAGGAATTCCTCAGGACGAACGAGACAACGTGTTTGAGCCGTACAGTCAGCTCAATAACCTCGATGTTCCGGGCAACGGAATGGGACTTGCAATCGTCCGACAGAACATCGAACTCCATCATGGAAAAGTATGGGTTGAAGACGGCGTTGGTGGCGGAACTTCGTTCGCCATCTGGCTGCCAGGTCTCGTATCAAACAGCTAACGAATCGTTGTGTAGAGCTCGAACGAGCCTAAATCGACGTCCCATGGTCGCCTGACCCCGCATCGTCATTCGCTGCGCTAAATTCCAACAGCGTCTCGACGATGTCCTGCCGAGTAATGATTCCGATTACGAAATCTTCGTCCATCACCACGAGCTGATTTACTCGGTTCTTGTCCATCTGCTGAAGTGCATCAAGGGCAGGTTCATGCTTAGAAATAACACGAAGACTGCCAGTATCCATCAACTCGCCAACCGTAACGTTTACTCGCTTATGAATCTGAATAGCGTCCAGATCCTGCTTCAAAATGAAGCCGATCAACTCGCCCTGCTTGGCGATCGGTATTGACGTTAGAGGATGCGCTGGTAATCCCTGGTAGAAAACCTGCTCGACCGACCAGGTGGCTTCAAACATCGGCGGCATCGGGCGAGTAGCCCGCCCAACGTCAAAGCTCAACTGATCCATAGCATTCAATGAAGGCGAATCAACTGACGAAGGCGCTGGGCTTTGATTGGCACGTACGCCTTTAACTTCATTTCGGGCCGACGATAGAAGGAACCAGCCGATCAGTATTATCCACACGCCGCCAAACAAATCGCCATTGAAAATCTGCAACGCCCCCCAAGCGATGAACGCAAAAAATACATAACGGCCAACGGTGTAAGCGACCGTCGTCGCACGGCGCGTATCGCCAGTGATCCCCCACACCGCCGACCTCAGCACTCGACCGCCATCCATTGGGTAGCCGGGCAACATGTTGAACCCTGCAACTAAAACATTCAGCCACCCGGTGAAAAATATGATCCCGTGAAAAGGTCCTACCTGATCGCCGACGGGACTAAATGCAAACCACCAAGCAAGAAGCGCTACGCCAATGACCAGAGAAACAGCTGGCCCAGCAAAGGCAATTAAGAACTCGTTCCGAGGCGTTCTAGCCTCACCCTGGATTTTCGACACCCCGCCAAAGAGAAGCAACGTAATTCCGCTCACCTTGAGCCCTTGTGCCAGAGCAACTATCGAATGACCCAATTCATGAGCCAAAACCGAGGTGAACAACAGCAATGTGGTAAGAATTCCGGCGAGCCAGTATTGCTCTGTCGCCCAGTGCCGGAAGAACGAGGGATACGCCGTGGTCGACAACGACCATGTGATTATGGCGACCGCTATAAACCAGGTCGCATTTATTTCGACCGGGATTCCAAATATCGAGAATAGTTTGATTGAACCACGCAAGTGCTCAGAAGTTCCCTTTGCTAATAATCGCTGCCGCGGGCAGTAACCCTATACGTGCCGGTGTACAACTTACTAATTATTCATAGCTACATACGAAGATATTGCCAAAATCTATTTCGAATTGCCAGAAGTATCCCCGCACCGGACTATCATGCACCCGTCGATCTCGATAAACATCTGGCGATAGGCTCGTACGCCTCGCCCCCCACGCCGAATTTTTAATGCAGCCCAGAGTACGCCTTGGCGAACTAACCCGATGAAATCGTTCAAACAGCCGTTCTACGGGTGGTGGATTGTCGCATCGGGCGGAATCGTCCAGTGGTATACCTCAGCAGTGTTCTGGCGTGGGTTCCAGGCGTTCGTCCCTCACATACTTGGCACCTTTGGATGGAGCCACGGAGCAACAGCAGCAGCCGTATCGCTCCAACGTATCGAAAGCGGGATGATCTCCCCGTTCGTCGGGGCACTTCTAGACAAGTACGGCCCTCGGAAGGTTATGGCTTTCGGTGTTTTAGTAACCGGGGCCGGGTTCATTTTCATGAGCCAAATGCAAACACTCTGGCATTTCTACATCGCCATAAGTTTGCTCACACTCGGCATGTCGTTCGGAACGTTCATCGTTTTCGTCGTAACAGTGGCCAACTGGTTCGCGCGAAAACGTGCGAGGGCGCTCGCCACGCTAATGTCGTTTTCGGCTATCGGAGGACTCACCCTCCCACTTCTCGTAGCGTCGATCGATCAGTTCGGTTGGCGTGAAATGTTGATGGCAACAGGAATCGGATTCTGGATCATCGGCTTCCCGGCCACGATGGTAATGAGAAAACGACCTGAAGATTACGGCATGCTGCCCGATGGCGACGTTGTTGATGAGGACGGAGCTATCGTCGGGCGAGGCGGTCGCTTCTCCAGAGTCCGGGAACACGCCATAACCATGCGTCAGGCCGTCAAGCTGCGGTTCTTCTGGCAGCTCGCCATCGTTACCAGTCTCGGCCAGCTTGTCAGCTCTACCAACCTGTTCCACTTCTCGGCCCTACTGGAATACGGAATGACCACCGCCCTCGCGGCCTCTGCAGCAGGGGCAGTTGCAATTGGCGACCTCTCAGGGAGGGCCGGTATTGCTGTGCTCGGCGATCGGTTCGACAAAAGAAAAATGCTTACGATTGCAATGTTGATGCAAACGATTGGGGTCGCTGGTCTGGCGAGCATCAATGCGACAGTTCTCGGCATCAATCTCGGACTATGGCCGCTTCCGTTCTTCGTCGTATTCTTCGGCCTTGGCTTCGGTTCGTCGATCCCACTTCGTCTATCGATTCTTGGCGACTACTTCGGCAGAAGAAGCTACGGGTCTATCGTTGGGCTAACAAGTTCAGTGAACGCATTGTTCGGTGCAGCCGGCCCTCTTATGGTGGGACTCATCCACGATTTGCAAGGCAGCTATCGAATGG
>CAVOCL010000122.1:0-6076 GCA_963694185.1 Dehalococcoidia bacterium | reverse complement strand
CGTCAGAAGAAGGAGCTTCGGTAGCCTCGGCTGAAGCTTCTACCTGCTGGTTCTCGTCACGATCACTATCGTTGCGACCACGTCCTCGTCCACGGCCGCGATTCCTGTTGCGGCTGCGAGTTCGGCCTCCGCTGCGAGGAGCGTCGGCTTCTGGTCCACTTTCATCTGAAGGCGCGGCCGAAGATTCGACAGAATCTTCGACGTCATCTGGGTCATCGTCGGAAAACGATGACCCGCCATCGGCGAGCAGAACTATTTCGATCTCGGCAGGCTGCCCACCGAGTCCAAGGATTCCTGATCGTCCCGGGCTAACTACCCTTATTTCGACGTCTTCGAGTTCGGCGTCCAGTTCGGCGAGCGCGATTTCGGTTGCTTCGTCGACTGTCTTTCCCGAGAACTTCCGTGCTCTGGTCATCTTCGTCTAACTCCTCCGGTTCCGGTGCTTGTTTCTTAGGAACTGCGGCTTCGGCTGCGACCTGTTCGGCCCGTTCAGCTCTGCTCGCATCGGTGCCTAAGAAAGACCGTCCGAATAGTTCAATTGGTTGTTTGCCGCCGACATAGTACTGAATTACTATTCCGACGATGTTTGAGAACAGTATGTAAACAGCAAGTCCAGCCGGGAACTGCCATGTGAAAGCACCGAACATAATCGGCATCATCCACAGCATCATCTGGTTGGTCTGCTTCTGTCGTGGGTCTGAAGTTGGGTTCGTGGTCATCTTCTGCTGAAGGAACATAGAGGCACCAACCAGAACTGGCAGTGCGTAGTTCCACGGCAACGCCGCAGCAGAAACAAGATCCACGAGCGAAATGCCCAGGAACTGACTATTGAATGGAACCGCCGTAATGGCCGGGTTCCAGCTATAGAACAGATCCGATAGATTCGCCATGCCTTCTGGTGTCGATGGCATGGTTCGCAAAATTGCCCGATAGAATCCGATCCAGATCGGCATCTGGATGATCATGGGTCCGAGACAGCCGACCGGACTTACTCCGGCGTTTTTGTACAGCCCCATCGTTTCCGACGACATCTGGCGACGGGCGTCGCCCTTCTTACCCTTGTACTTATCCTGAATCGCCTTCAGCTTGGGCTGAATGCTTTGCATCTTCTTCATCTGGCGAGTCTGCCGCACGGTCAGTGGGATCATTGCCAGACGAATGAGAATAGTGAAGACGATAATGCTGAGTCCGAAGTTCGAGAACAGCAGCTGATACAAGATCGCAAGGCTGTTGATCATCGGACGCATGATCACTTCTTGCCAGAGCAAGCCAAAAATTTCCATTAGATGGCCTCCCCGTTAGAAGTGCTCAGGTTCTGAGTGTCGAGAACGATTAGTCGCATCGTCCACCCTCTTTCAAATCGATACACCCTCTTTGCGAGGTGTCATCGACCGAGAACCACTTGAGATCGCCGTTTAAGGCGTGAACATAAAGATTGTCGCCGTGCACCAGCGGGGTCGCTTTGACCGGTCCGTCGGTAACGAACACACCAAGCTCTCGTCCGTCGATCACCGAAATGACCCAGACGTTTTTCTCGCCAGACGGAACTGCCAGAGCACGTTCACGAGTGTCGCCGCGCTTGCGGTCGAACAGCGTTGGTGACGAAACGATTTGGCCTTCGATTTCTGCCGACCACTTCTCAGAGCCGTCGGAATCGTTCACAGCGTGAATCGAGCCGTCGAGGGCTGATACGTAAACAACGCCGTCCTCGATAACTGGCATTGCCCACACCCACGCACCTGCATTGAATTTCCACTCGCCGCTTCCGGTGTTTACATCTTCAAACGATGACGTGGTAGGTCGTGACGAAATGCTGATCTTGTAGGCGTTACTTGCCAGATCACCAAAGTACAGATTGCCGCTTAGAGCGAGAATTGGTCCGGCTATTGCACCCTCAGCGGTGAAGGTCCACTTGATTCGAGATTCCGGATCAGAGAAATCGGAATCGGAGATATCGATTGCGTAGAGCGTGCCAGCCATGGTGGCAATGAATGCGGTGTCACCGTCAACAGCCACACCGCTGAAGGAGTTGCCATCGAGCGGTATTCGCCACTTCGTAAGAACCGATGCGCCAGGTGTTGAATCGAATGCGTAGATATAGCCCTTAGGGTCGTCTTCCTCTTCACTCAGTGCGGTTGTACCAACGAAGAATGTATCGCCTGAAACGCCGATAGCGCCAACCAGTTTGGTCTTCAACTGCAGGCCGTTTCCGCCCCAGACCGAAGTACCGCTGTCGAGGTTGAGTCCGAAGATCTCGCCGTCACAGTTGTCACCCTTACAGGTGTAGCCAATTCCGTAGATGTTGTCGCCAATCACAACGGCGTCGCTGTACATGGCCCCAAGACCGTCTCCGCTCGGGTAACGCCACGAGTTGTCGAGGTTTCCGGTTGCGGCGTCGAATCGGACAAGGTTGCCATCGATGTTGCCGATGAAGAGCTTGTCGTCTTGAACTACAGCACCCGACCATCCGCCTTCAGGCGTGAGATCGTTGACACAGCCGACAGCTGCGATCAGGACGATGAGCAGTGAGAACAGTATGGGAAGCCGACTGCGGCTGCCGCTTATTTTGCGTATTGGCACGGACTCGAAAATTGTGCTTCGAATCGTGCCGGTAATTGACGGTGGCGTTTTAGGCCTCCGGACGGTATTTATCGGGGTTTAGCGGATGACTTATCCGCCCAGCCCGACTGGGGTTATTTAGATAAATGTTTTTCAGGGACAGGGTCGTAACCCCGCGATCGGCCGGGATGACACCGTCCGATCCTTTTTAGTGCGAGCCATGAGCCGCTAATTGCGCCGTGCGATTTGATGGCGTCGGCGGCAAACTCTGAACAGGTCGGGTCGTACCGACACTGCCCTGGCATGTATGGCGATATCGCCATTTTGTAGCCCTTGATGAGTAAAAGAATCACGTAACGCACTACAGCACCACCTGCGCAGAATTGGGACTGATTTCGATTCCAAGCCGAGCGATCGACTTTTGAATCGCTTCATCCAACTCCGAGTACGCCACCAACGATGATTGCGGTTTCGCCGTTACAACGACATCCCAGCCTTCGCTGACATGCATGTCGGCAAAAGCATTTCGTATTCGGCGCTTCACCAGATTCCTGGTTACGGCAGACCCAACACGCTTGCTAACCGACAGACCAACTCTTACGTAAGAGAGATCGTTCGGTGCTGCAACAACATTAGTGAGTAAGTTCGAAGCCCGGCGACCACGCGAAAAAACACGACGGAACTCCGCCGGCTTTTTAATTCGTTGCCTGGTGGGAAGTGACACAGAATGCGGCTAACTAAACCGTTAGTCGCATTCGGCCCTTGCCGCGACGACGTGCGAGAACTGCACGACCGCCTTTAGTGCTCATTCGTGAGCGGAAACCGTGGACGCGCATGCGACGACGGGATTTTGGTTGATAGGTACGCTTTGGCATATTAGTAGTGGGAAGCCCGAAGGCCCAGAGCCCGGAGGGTATGTGACCCGAATTATTACAAGTGGGTAAAGATTGATCTTAAGTTCGACATGGTAGAGGTGTCAAACGATTTCGTACCTAATTATTTGCGGTCTGAAAATGTCGGAACTATCATTAAGGGATTGTTCTCCTGATATCCAGCGTGGGAAATCAGTTCAACTGCACTCCCACAGAAATAGGCAAAACATGGCAACAACGTCTGAAGCACCAGAAACTACACAGGAAGAACAAGAGACATTATCGCTGAATATGGCGTTTCAGACATATGTAAGGCAGATGCCCCAAGACACTAAGAAGTCGGCACAGCCTGAGATCGCAAAATTTGTCCGCTGGATGGGTGCCGAACGTCTCATCAACACCATTATTCCATCTGAAATCGGCGAATACAACGAGATTTTCGGTGCCAAGACCGCCACTCGTGATGCCACAGAACGACTGACCGCGGTCAAGCTTTTCCTTACTTTCCTTAAGAAGAAAGACCACATCGAAGTCAACCTTGCTCAGCATTTGCGCCTTCGAAAGTCACGCACTTCGTCCAAAGCGGTCGTGATGGCGAACCCAACTCGAAGCGTGCGACTGACCCAGAGCGGTTACAACGAAATGACCAAGCAGCTTGCTTCACTGCAAGAAGATCGCATCAAAATTGTTGCCGATATTCAGCGAGCCGCAGCCGATGGTGACGTTCGTGAAAACGCTCCGCTCGAGGCAGCGCGTGAAGCTCAGGGCATGGCGGTAGGCAAGATTCGAGAGATCGAAGCCACGCTCAAGGTGTCGGTAATCATCGATGCGTCCGAACAGGACAAGACCCGTGTTCACATCGGTTCGAAAATTGAACTGACAGACACCGATACCAACAAGACGGTCAAGTACCAGCTCGTTGAGCCCAATGAAGCAAACCCGCTGGCCAGCAAGATTTCGATCGTGTCGCCAGTCGGTTCCGCAATTTTGGGTCACCGGTTGGGCGACGAGGTGAAGGTAAAGACACCTCGTGGTAGCAACACCTACAAGATCAGCAAAACTTCGTGATTGGGAATTTGCCAGTAAAGTTCATTCTGGCTGGCAAGTTACACCCCACCGACTACGAATTCTCTGTGCTAATTTAGTCGCCGTATAAGCGCGCCCGTAAATAGCGTCGCACACTTAGCTAAAAATTGCGCCTTGAGCGCAGAAAGATGTATCCACGTTGCTCGAGAGTTTCAATCACTGGTTGATTTTCAACATTGCGCTCGTACTTCTACTGATTTTTGATCTCCTGATTCTGACTCGCAGAGATCACGAAGTCGGCATGAAAGAAGCAGCATGGCTGACAGTGTTCTGGACACTCGTGGCTGGTGTCGTCGGAGTCTGGGTATATACAGCTGGTAACAGCCAGCAGGGACTCGAATACGTCACCGGATACGTGGCGGAACGTGCTCTCAGCATCGACAACTTGTTCGTCTTCATCGTCATTTTCGGCTATTTCAAGCTGCCGAAGGAGTACCAGGCAAAGGGTTTGCTGTTCGGTATCGTCGGAGCGCTGATCGCACGAGCGTTATTTATCGCCATCGGGGTTGCCGTCATCACGGCGTTCTCGTGGTTCCTGTTCATTCTGGGTGCGTTCCTCATCTACACCGCCTACAAGCTGGCGTTCGCTGGCGAGCAGGATGTCGATCCAAGCAAAAACATTACGGTGCGGCTGTTCCGACGGTTCATGCCGGTAAGCACCGAATACGACGGCACGAAGTTCTTCACCAAGATGAACGGCGTGAAGGCGGTTACTCCGTTCCTGCTCGTTGTACTGGTTCTGGGCACGACCGACGTGGTGTTTGCCATCGATTCAATACCAACCGTATTTGGAATTACAGACGACCCGTTCGTCGTGTGGTCATCGAACGCAATGGCCGTGCTAGGCATGCGACCCCTGTTCTTCTTGCTTGTTGGAATGGTTCGACTGTTCCGATACCTGCAGTACGGTTTGGCGCTAATTCTTGGCTTCGTTGGCCTGAAGATGATCGTTGAGGAGGCACTGGAAGGCTTCCATGTCATCAGCGAGCTTGGCGATATTTACCTATCTCTTGTCATCATTATCGGGATACTAGTCGGAAGTGTGCTTTTGTCGATCATCCTGCCAGGTGGCGATGAAGAGGAAGACGAAACCGATCAAGTGGCTCAGGTCGCAGACTCGGAAAAGTAGCCGTGGTCGTTTCATCGAGTCGCAAGCCGAACTCAGCAACCCGTGATTTAGAGGCCGATCTACGAGCTTCGGTGGGTGGTGAAGTTCGGTTCGACGCTGTTAGCAGGCAGATGTATTCGACCGATGCGTCGATTTATCAGATGGAGCCTGTTGGAGTCGTAATTCCTCGGGACGCGGACGATGTTTCAGCCGTACTCGAAATTGCCACCAAAAACGGCGTTAGCGTACTACCTCGTGGTGGCGGCACCGGGTTATCGGGTCAAACGATAAACAACGCTGTCGTTATCGATTTCTCGAAGTACATGTTCAATGTGCAGGAGATCAATAAAGAAGAACAGTGGGTTCGAACGCAGCCCGGTGTAACGATCGACGATCTGAACCGGCAGCTGCGTCCGTCGGGGCTATTTTTCACGTCCGACCCCAGCACATC
>CAVOCL010000121.1:0-6151 GCA_963694185.1 Dehalococcoidia bacterium | reverse complement strand
GCAGAAAGGGTGAATGCTGGATAGTAATGATTCCTCTGTGGTGGGCTGTTTTATGATCGCAGATAGTCGATTATCTTGTTGCAGATGAACATGTGGCCCCTGTTGTTGAAGTGGAGACCGTCTTCGAAGATGAATTCTTTGAAGCGTTCCGGGGTGATCATTCCGAATATGTCGATCACGTCGACACCAGCCGATCGAGCAGTCTCTTCGCCCAACTCTACGTAGTCTCTCGTTAGTTTCGGATCCAGACTTCGCTCAACGTAATCGACGGGGTACTGGGTGAGATACAAAACATCCCCAATCGCCCCAAAGACGGCGAGGATTTCTTTCAGCGATTCGGCGTGTTTATCGAGTTCAACTCGAATCTCAGGCTTAGGATCGACGATACGAGGCACGTCGTTGATCCCAAGCGTTACCAACGCCACTGGTTTGGGGCGAGATTTCATATCATCGACGACTCCTGCGAGCCGCCCAAGCATCACATCAGTTGTATCGCCACCAACGCCATGGTTGATCGCCGTGCCACCGCCCGTATCTCGCAAATACTTATCAAGCCTCGCTATGAACCCACCCTCATCGTCCTTCTTTCCTGCGGCCGTACTCGCGCCAAAACTGTATGCGGTGATCATGTAGTTGAAGTTGTCTCCTAATTTGCTTGTTGAATGCCGGGCGGAATAGCGGCTGTCAGCGTTTCAACGCCCTCATCGGCGACCAGAACCGTATCGCTAGATCCGATCGCCCCAACGCCTTTCGGCCTCATCGTGGTGATCAGATGAAACACCATTCCCGCCTGAAGTGGGCGCTCTTCGTCGATGTTTATCGAAAAGATATCGCCTTCGTCCCAGCCGGGTGGGAACGCTATACCGATTCCATACGCAATTCGCCGACCCTGCTTGTATCCGATATTCGCGTCATCAATCGCCGAGCGTCCGGCTTCGAAAACTTCCCGTGCCGGCACGCCGGGTTTCATAAGCGACTTGGCTGTTTCGAGCGCTTTTGTCGCCACTTCACTGGCTCTCGCCACGAGTTCCGACGTCTGTCCAACGAACACGCTCCTAGTGTGAGCAGCGTGATATCGATTCGAGCACCCCGGTATTTCGAGAAACACCAGTTCATCGGGCTGAATTTGTCGGGGTGACCATGTTGCGTGCACAAGTTCGGTACGTGGACCCGATGTAATGAACGCAGGAAGCCCGGTGTACACCGACCCAACACGATCGAGCGTTGCGTGAACGGCCGCCGCAACGTCTAGCTCGCTCGCACCGGCCGTGACAGCGGCGATTCCTGCTCTCATGCCATGTTCGGAGTACTGGGCTGCCTCTCGTAGATAGTCGATTTCCCTTGGCGACTTGATTAACCGACATGACTCGATTAACCCGCTGCCATCTCGCAGCGCAGCCTGCGACAGTCGACTTGCTATGCGCCCGTGCAGATCGACCGATAGGTATCTGGATTCCGTTTCAAGCCCGATATTCCCGCGGCCAAGACCAAGTTCCGTGACGACACCCGACGTCACCTGCGCCCAGTCCGAAGTATCGGGGTAGAGCCGCACATCGTCGACCCAACAGTACTCAGGTATCAGTGAAGCCTCGTGAGGCGGCGCGATGAACACGGGATCGGCGTTCAGCGGAAGTACAAGCGCCTGGTGCCAGTAGTAGCCGGGTGTTTGATAGCCCGTCAAATAGAAGATGTTCTCGGGTGAATGAACGATCAGGGCGCCGAGATTATTTGCCGACATACGTTCTCGAACGGCGGCAATCCTACTGGCGATCTCGTCTGGCGAAAAAAGTTGTACTCGGGGAGTTGGCATCTACTGTGTTTCAGATCTGGTTGTGGCCGAACCGGCACATCATAGCGAACTCCCATCGCACACATTCGCAAACCGAATCGCACCTGTTACGCCATCCTGATGCACTCCTTGACCCTCAGTCGGGCAATCGTACGGGTGCAAGTATGTAACTAGGAGAAGGTTTGCTGGCCAGCGGGTCAATGTGCAAAGTAATTCGGGGCAAAGCGAGTGTGAAGTGTCAAAAAAGATACTGATAGTTGAAGATGAAGCGGATATACGAGCCGCACTGGTCGCATGGTTCGAGGATGAAAGTTTCGAGACTGCCGAGGCCGCCAATGGCATCGCAGGTCTACAAGAATTCGAACGGTTTCACCCCGATATTGCGTTACTCGATATGAGAATGCCGGGCATGAGTGGGGTTGAACTTTGCCGCAAAATCCGAGGTATTTCTCGTGTGCCGCTCGTGATGTTCACTGCCGATGATGACCTTCTAGAGGTCAAGGAAGCTATCGCAGAAGGCGCCACTGATTACGTGCTCAAAAACAGCGGGATCGACGAACTGATCGACCGGATTTCCGACCATCTTGCTGTCGAGCGGAAGTATCTGAGCGTTATCGAACTCGAAGATGCGATTCCTGCGAACGTGTTGGCGAATTCCGTTGGTGTTGGCTCTCCGGCTGTCACCGGGCAGGCAGTTGGAGTTGACGCCAACGGCGATCTCAACATTGATTCGCCTTCTGCCGACGATCTGTGGACGTGGAGTGGAGAATATTTTGGATTCAGGGAAGATGCCGAACTCTGGACGTTTGAGGGTCGACACGTGGGGCGGTTCCGAAGGAATTCCGATATCTACCGACCCGACGGTCTGTACTTGGGCGAAGTGATGGACGGCCGATTGATCATCGATTGGCACAAGACCGCTCGCCGAGCCAGCTCGTTCATGCCTTCAGAAGGTCGAAGCGGGCATCACAAGTTCGCCGACCGTGAGCCGTTCGACATGCAGATCGGTTTCAAGGATTTTCCCGGCGTTGATGCCACGATAAGATGACATCATCTCAATATGAACTTGGCGGGCTGTCCAGTGTCGTGGGAGCAGTATGATGAAGATCGCCGACCTCAAAGGATTGGGCTCTATTACAGCCGAGCGACTCGAAGGAGTTGGAGTCGGGACTACCGAACGGCTGGAATCAATCGGAGCTGTTGGTGCCTATCAACTGCTTCAGCGAGCCTATCCTGGGTGGACCACACTCAACGCACTGTGGGGCATGCAGGCCGCTTTGATGGAGATCGATTGGCGTGAATTGCCAGCCGAGATCAAAGAACAGCTACTGGACGAACTGTCTGAGTAGGTTCTTCTCTTGCCCCGGTGGCTAAATACGGGAATCTATGCTGTCTGGGGCGATCTTCAAAATCATTCTCGGGCTGTCTGGATTGTGAGCCGGATATGTCTTAGCGCCCGTGTACTTCTCTGCGAGAAAGTAGATGTGGTCTTTCGCACCCTCGTTGGTAATCTCAACAACTCGCCCTCGCACGTTCAGAACGCGGGAATAATTGTTTTCTGGGTCGTAGACGCCGATCGCCACACGCGGGTCACGCCGGACATTTCGAACTTTGACCCTGCCATTTTCGCTGTTAGTCAAGATGCGCTTGCCGTCATCAGAAACATCGACCCATACTGGCGTGATCTGCGGAGAACCATCTTTCATCAGAGTTACGAACTGAGCGATAAACGGCTCTTTTAGGAACTCGACTTGAGAGTCGGATAGTTGGGCCATTTTTGTCTCACTGACTGATAACAATCGTTGCTAATTCAGCGAGATTCTACGCCGTTGCGAGTGCTTCGCTGGTGGCGTTACTTTTCGTTCATCTCTATTTCTCGTTCCATTTGAAGGCGAACAATCCTGATATCTTCGAAAGAGTAGTCATCGCCCAGTTCTTCTTTTACCGGCGTCAGGTATCCCGATTCGTTCGTTCTGAGAACAGCTTCGATCGCCGCAACACGCTCGGGCGATGGCAGCAGCTGTTCCAGGTTAAAGTTCGGATCTGCACGGCCGATTTTTTCAAGATGACTCATGATCGTCTGGGAACCGAATCCGCGTTCCGATGTTATTTCATCGACACTGAATCCTTCGGTAAACAATCGCTTTGTTTCCATCAGACTTCTGCTCAGTACCGAACGCTTACGTTTTTTGGCAGGCTTCCTGAGTCGACCACCCGACTTAGGCCTTGGTGAAAGATCATGCTCATCGCAGTACTCGGAAATCAGTGAAATGAACCGGTCGGCGAACTGATCGAGCTTCGTCGTGCCGACTCCAGAAATCGCGCCAAACGCATCTTGGTCGTTAGGGAAGTAGAACGCCATTTCACGAAGCGAAACATCACCAAAAATTACGAACGCAGGCACGTTGCGCTCCTGTGCGATCTGCTTCCTGAGTCCGCGTAGCAGCGCAAACAGCTCTTGGTCATAATCGAGATTCTTGCTGCGTGAGCCGTCTCGAGGCTCCCGACTCGACGGTACTTCCGCACTTTGCGGTATTCGATCAAGCTTCAGCGTGGTTCGGTTGTTCAGGAAAGCTCGGCCCTCCGCTGTCACCGAAATAGTGCGATATTCGCCAAGAGAAACCGCGACAAGCCCTTCGTCCTGCAGCAGCCCGAACATCTCACGCAACTCAGCATCCGAGGAATCCGAAGCTATACCATGCACCGTCAGCTGATCATGCTGGAGCTCACGAATTCGCTTTGCATTCGAACCACGAAGAACGTCGGCGACATATTTGATTCCGAATCGTTCTCCGGTACGAATGATCGCGGAAAGAATCTTTTGGGCGATCTCGGTCGCATCGAACTCTTCTTTCACGGCAAGACATACATCACAGCCGCCACACTCGTTTCCGCCGGATTCCGGCACCCACTCTTCACCAAAATAGTTCAGCATGAACTGACGTCGACACGATCGTAGTTCGCAGTAGTCGACCATCTTTGCTAGCTTTTCAGCGGCATGATTACGCTCGTCCAGATCATCGATCTGATTGATGAAATAATCCTGCTTTACCTTGTCGCCGAACGTATAAAACAGCACGCAATCGCTCGGAAGTCCATCTCGACCTGCACGACCCGTTTCCTGGTAATAGCCTTCGACCGTTTTCGGCAGGTTGTAGTGAACCACCAGCCGTACGTCTGGCTTGTCGATACCCATGCCGAACGCAATCGTCGCCACGATTACGGATATCTCGTCCTTGATGAAATTTTCCTGAGTCGCGCGGCGAATCGGATGGTCGAGCCCGGCGTGATAAGGCGCAGCCGAAATACCAACCGACACCAGATCGGCGGCGAGCGATTCGGTTTCTTTTCGAGAGAAGCAGTAGATGATTGCCGACTCGTTTTTGTGGCGATCGACCAGTTCGACCAGTGAATCAAACGAGTGCAGCTTTGGTTTCACTGTGTACGACAGATTAGGCCGATTGAAACTGGAAACGAACGACTTGCCACTCTCGATCCGAAGCTGGTCTGCAATATCGCGCCGGACTATCTCTGTGGCAGTGGCCGTAAGTGCAATTACCGGAACGCCCGGCAGCAGATCACGTACGTTTTTCAGATTGCGATAGTCAGGCCGAAAATCATGACCCCACTCCGAAATACAGTGCGCCTCATCAATTGCAATTAGGCTCGGACCAGCTGCCTGCAGGAAATTTCGAAAGCGGGCAGTAGCCAGTCGTTCGGGAGCCACATAGAGAATCTTCACACCGCCTTCTGCGGTGCTGGTCAGAACGCTTTCATTTTCCTGCGGTGTAAGAGTGCTGTTCACGAACGCTGCGGGAATGCCGTTTGCCTGCAGAGAATCGACCTGATCCTTCATCAAGGCGATCAAAGGCGAAACCACCATCGTGTAGCCATCCTGGCACAGGGCAGGGAGCTGGTAACAGAGCGATTTACCGCCGCCAGTTGGCATAAGAACTAGCGAATCGTTGCCCGCCAATACGTTAGATACGATTTCTTCCTGCAACGGAAGAAACCGATCAAAACCGAATCGGTTTTTTAGGACAGATAAAATTTCGGGCCGAGCAGTGGTCATAATCAATTTTCGAACGCCGCCATTCAGAATCCTAAAACACAGGATGAATCATCAGACGGCTGGAGTGTGGACTATGTCGCCCGGCATCTCCAAGTAGCACATGGCGCAGTTACAGGTGCAAGAGGCGTCACCTAAGGCAATTCTCGCTAAATTCCGGTGGTGCTGCCTCCTGATATCGACTCTTTTTGCATGTTCTGGACGATAAATCACGTTTCGAAAGATATGACGGTGGAATTCACTGCTCGACCAAAAGCCTGGCCAGCTACGTTGGCGAGTTAACGAACACGGTA
>CAVOCL010000120.1:0-6172 GCA_963694185.1 Dehalococcoidia bacterium | reverse complement strand
CTTGTGGAAGTCCGAGTCCAGTGTTTTCAGCCGTTTGTCTAACTTCACAAGCTCAGTCTTCTTGCGCTTGAGCCCGGTTGCACCGGTTTCTTTCAATATTTCAGCAACACGCACAGGATCGCTGAATTGGCCAAGATACTCCAAGACAGCAGGTTCAATTCGTTTCGCATTGTGACCGTTGTGGTAAGCGCAGTCTTCTTTTGACTTTTTGGCGCGGACGCAGAGGTAGCTTCGGTAAACATTCCCTTTGTAAGAAGAGCCGGTCTTCCCGGTCATTGGGCCTCCGCAGTGACCGCAGCGAACAATTCCACTAAGAAGGTAGTTGCTCTTGTGTATCGATCCTCGTGGAGTGCCCCTGCGGATATCCATACGCTGTTGAAGCGTGTCCCATTCCGCATCAGTCAGAATCGGGGGGAAGACATCGGGTACCTCGATGAGTTCTTGAGGAGGGTTGCCCTTTTTCTGATTCCTTCCATAGACCATCAAGCCTTTGATAACGGGGTTACGAAGGATTTGCTGGATGGAGGAAGGAACCCAGTGGCGTGATTCGCGTCGCAACCCGCGCTCATTGAGATTGTCAGATATGGCTTTGAAGCCGAGATTTTCTTCAGAGCTGAGTCTTGCCATCTCCTTGATGATCTCAGCCTCGGCCTCTTCGATCTCCCATCGGACTACAACGGCACGTCCATTTTGAATTTCACGGACAGGCGTGAAACCGTAAGGGGCTTTGCCGCCGTGTGTACCTTTTCTGGCGCTGTTACCCATATTTGCTCGGACTCTTTCTGAGGTTCGCTTACTCTCTTGCCCTGCTACTCCTGCGTGGACCATGAGCATCAGTTCATCGTCTTTGATGTCCTGGTCTGTAGCTTCAACTGAGACTCCTTGTTCACCGAGTGCCCAGATACGAGAGAGTATTTCTTTTGGGCGTCTGCCGAATCGGTCAAGGTACTGAACCAGAACGACGTCGATGTCTTCTTCCAGTACGTACTTGAGCATCTTCTGGTATTCAGGGCGATCGTCACGTCGGCCTGATTCAACATCACAGAAAAGCTTCACGAGGAGCCCTTCCTCTGCTGATACAGTTGCGCGTATCCTCGCTTCTTGAGTTTCAAGCGAGGAACGACCGTCCCGCGCCTGTTTCTCCGTTGAAACTCGGACATAGCCTACGAAGTATTTCTGCCTGATTGATGTAACCATGATGTCCCCTTATCTAAAGGTATCGTATTCATGGTGTAATATCTACCACGGCAGGGAGTTAGAGGGTGGGTTGATTGTCTGGCGACCAAGTCACGACAGTGACGCCCGGAGCTATAACGAAAGAAAGTAATACTTTTGAAAATCGCAATCATCGGTCAGTCCGCATTTGGCAAATCAGTCCTCGAAGCCCTCGTAAAAAAAGGTGAAGACGAAATAGTTGGAGTCTTCGCGCCGCCCACCAAAGAAGGCCGATCTCCCGATCCGATATCCGATGCCGCAAACGAACTAAACGTCCCAGTTTTCGAGTTCAAACGACTACGAGATCAAGAAGCAGTCGACCAGTTCGAATCGCTCAACCCCGACCTCTGCGTCATGGCGTTCGTTACCGATATCGTCCCGATGTCGATGATCAACTTCCCATCCATGGGCACCATCCAGTACCACCCTTCGCTGCTCCCACTTCACCGCGGCCCCAGTTCCATCAATTGGCCAATCATCAACGGAGAAACTGAAACCGGACTCACCATTTTCTGGCCAGACGAAGGACTCGACACTGGTCCAGTGTTGATGCAAAAGAAAGTGACAATCGCACCCGAGGCCACCCTCGGCAGCGTCTACTTCAACAAGCTCTACCCGCTTGGAGTCGAGGCGATGATCGAATCAGTCGACCTCGTACGAAACGGCGACGCACCAAAGCTCGTTCAAGACGATTCGAAAGCAACCTACGAAAGCTGGTGCAAAGCCAGTGACGTAGTAGTCGACTGGAACGCCGAACTGACAACTGTTTTCGACATGATCCGCGGCGCCGACCCTCAACCCGGAGCCAACACCACGTTCAATGGCGCTAAGCTCTCGCTCTACGACGCATCGCACTCGTCATACGGGCTGGAAGGCCACTCCGCCGGTGCAGTCGTCGAGATCGGCGCTGACAAAATCGTCGTCACAACATCCAGCGGATCCGTGGCTATTGGCAGAGTACGTGCAGCCGGCGGCAAGAAAATCAGCGCGGGCGAATGGGCCGAATCCGCCAGTCTAAAAGTCGGCGACAAGCTCGGAACCTAATCGCCCTCCAAGAATCCACTGATCAGCCCATTCACCTGATCCGGATTGTCGAGCAATGGCACATGGGCCGCGTTTTCGATCACATGCAATCGAGCTCCCGGCACCAACTCCGCGAGCCGGTACCCATGTTTAACCGGGAACACCTGATCGCGCGCTCCCCAAATCACCAGAGTCGGCACAGCAATCGAACATAACTCGGCGTCGCCAAAAATCTGCCTCTGCCCACCTAAACTGGTGATCACCTGCAAACTCGCTCGCATTGCCCGCGCGTGCCCAACCGACAAAGTCACGCTATATGCGTACTGCCTGTAAGCCGGGGCATCGGCAAATTCGGAATTCACCACTTCCATCGTCTTGAAGTAGTTGTCCTGCCCCCATCGATTTGGCCGCACGATAAACCGACCTAATAAAGGAACGTTGACCAACCTAAAAACCGGCGGAAACGCCCTCCCCAGCCCAGCCGAATCGATCACGATCATCTTGCCGATACGCTCTGGCTTTTCGATCGCAAGAGCCAACACAGCCTGGGCACCCATAGAAAGCGCCACAATATCAACTTTGCTCAGGCTCAACGCATCCATAAATCCGGTCAAATACGTCACCATCGAATCTGTCAGCGGCAGTTCATAGGCAATCTGGCTGGATAACCCGAACACCGGATGATCCGGAGCAATTACACGCCGTGTTTTCGACAGCATCTCGATCTGCCTGAACCAGATAGCCGATCCGGATCCGCCGCCATGAAGCAGCAATACCGGCGGGCCTTCGCCATAATCCAAATAGTGAATTTGCTGACCGTTCACATCGACGAACCCACCCTGATAGCCAAGATCGGCCCGGCCCAACAATGCCGTCATGCTTGAGAAAATCTGCTGCTCTGGCTCTGTAAACTCTGCCTGAACAGGCGATTGCGACGTTGATGTGATCAATATTGGTGACTGAGTCCCTAAAAAAACAATAATCGTGATTGAACACGAGTATAACCAAGCGATTCAACTTACAATCGTTTGCGCCTAACAATCAGGCACAGCTAACACGAACTGGCAATGAGCATCGAAGAACAAGTGCCAACGGCACATCAGACCGACATATCGCACGAAGGCGCCCCCCACAACGATTCCCAATACGCCGGGCAGTCGCCCAGTATTTCTACGCTCCAAAAACAGGCATGGGAACTGCTGGAATTCACAAACATTCGTGAACTTCTTGCCAACAGAACCCGGTTCTTCATGTCACGCGAAATGGCACTCGGCACCCAACCGCAAAAAGACATGGAAGATGTCGAGCGCCTGCAAGACGAAACAGCTCAGGCCGCACTCATGCTCGACACCGTAGGCGACATCGGACTCATAGGCGCTCGCGACCCACGCGACCTCCTACGCCGAGCCGCCATCGACGGAATGCTCACCGGTGATGAAATCGTTTCAGTCCTTCTTCTACTCGACTCGATCTGGAACGCCCGCAATGTCGCAGTTTCGATGAAAGGCCGTGCACCGCTAATCGAAGAGATCGCCAAGGACATACCCGATCTTCGCGACCTCAGCGACGAAATCTTCAAAATGATTTCCGATCGAGGTGAAGTCCTCAGTTCTGCCACCCCAAAACTCGCAAGACTAAGAGCAAACGTAAGCAAAACGTTCCAACGAGTAATGCGCGCAATGGAACGAATTGCGGCCAACAAAACGGTCAGGCAATCGCTTCAATCGGGCGCAATCGCAACCCGTGGCGAACGACTTGTACTCGAAGTACGAGCCGACGCCAGAGAATCAGTCCCAGGCATCGTTCACGATGTCTCTGGCAGCGGTGCCACCCTATTTGTAGAACCGCTCAAGGCAGTCGACCTTTGCAACGAATGGCGAGAAACAGCAGCCGAAGCACAGCGAGAAGAACAACGCATTCTGCGCAAACTCTCTCGATTAATCGGTGATAAAGAAGAAGAAGCGGTTATAGCGGTCGAAGCCGCAGCCGCTCTCGACTACATCGCCGCCCGTGCCCGACTAGCCGCTTCTATGAAAGCCCGGCGACTCGAAACCATGCCACCCGGTTCCGACAACGTAGTAAATCTAGTCAACGCCCGCCACCCGCTTCTCGGCAGCGATGCAGTTCCGATCACCATAAACATCGGCCCCGGTTTTCGAGGCCTGGTTATCACCGGGCCAAACACCGGTGGCAAGACTGTCGCCATTAAAACCATCGGACTTTTCGCACTCATGCACCAGTCGGGAATGCAGGTGCCCGTAGGTGACGGTGAAATAGCAATTTTCGATGCCGTGTACGCCGATATCGGAGACTCTCAGTCGATCGAACGGTCCGTATCCACCTTTTCATCGCACATGGGGCGAGTGGTCGAGATTCTTCTCGAGGCAACAGAAAATTCCCTGATTCTTCTCGACGAACTCGGAACCGGAACCGATCCCGAAGAAGGCTCCGCACTCGCAAGAGCGGTACTCTCTCACGCCACCGCCCACGACATGCCGATCGCAATTACATCTCACTATCGTGCCGTAGCCGAATACGCTGCGGAATCGGACGACCTCGCAAACGCCTCGGTCGAGCTAAATACCGACACCATGATGCCCACCTACCAGGTGTTGATGGGCATTCCCGGTCGAAGCTACGCAATCCATGTAGCCCGCCATCTCGGCATGCCCAGCCACGTTCTCGACGAAGCACAATCGATGATGGATCCGAGCCGAGCCGAAGCGGAGACCATCCTTCACCAACTCCAACGGGAACGAGCAGAAGCTACCCGAATTCGGAAAGAAGCTGAACAAGCTAAAACAGAAGCCGAAGCAGCCCGCAAGGATCTTCAGTACAAGCTAACTAACGTCACTCGTGCTCAAGAAGACATGATCGAGAAGTCTCGCCAAGAACTCCGACGTGAAACAGAGGAGATTCGCAAAACTCTTCACAAGATTGTCAGCAAAGCTAAAAACGACAACGATCTCGAAACCGCCCAGCGCGCTATCGGGCGAATGCGGAATCGCTTCTCCGATCCAACATGGCTACCCGTAGCCCCTCCACCTGACGTCGAAAAATCTGAAGAATCCGATGCAAACCGTCCCCTCCAGTCTGGCGACCAGGTCGAAATCAAAGGGCTAAACGTTCTGGCTTCGGTTGTCAGCACCGGTTCCGACGGAACTATCGTGCTGATGATGGGCAATGCACGAATCGAACTCAATGAACGGCAACTTCGACTCGTAAAAACAGCAGAACCAACCAAATCTGCGAAAAATCCCAACGATATTCCGAACATAACGATCAATACGGTCAAAGCAGGCGAATCGGCCGGCACGTCGGGAGAACTCGACGTGCGCGGCACACGTGTTCATGAATCCGAAGAACTGGTACGACAGTTTGTCGACGACTCATCGATTCAAGGCCTGACCAAAGTACGAATCATTCATGGTGACGGCACCGGCGCACTTCGACAAGCGATTCGAATCATCCTCTCAAAACACCCTCTGGTCGCATCATTCAGCGCAGCCCCAAGAGAGCAGGGCGGCAATGGCGCAACCCTAGTCGACCTAAGCTAGCCGACACCCCTTCTGCGGCACCCCCTCCTCTCCCTGGGAAGAGGATTGAGGTGAGGGAGAAATCGTTGAACGAAATCGAACTGTCATTCAACCCAACCTGCCCTATTCCTTCTGCCTCTGACCTCTGCCCTCTGCCCTCTGCCCGTCATCCTGAACTAGATTCAGGACCTCGCTCTCCTTCACACCCAAAATTACCCGTTAAATAGCAAATGCCCTTCTCGCCGGGTGAGAAGGGCATTTGAATCTTCGGACCACCCGCCCAGTACCTACTGAGGGGGGAAAGCCTGATGCGCTGTTCGGCTGGCCTGAAGATGGCCTGTGTTCTGGGAGAGGTCCGGCCGGGACATTCCTAGATGCACTACATAAGGGCTTTTGTA
>CAVOCL010000119.1:0-6265 GCA_963694185.1 Dehalococcoidia bacterium | reverse complement strand
CTGCCGAGCATGACAACTTCGCCGGTTTTCAGGTACTTGCCGCGGGCTGCTAACGAGTTGGCCAGCCACGCCAGCGCTTCGTAGGGGTGACCCATAATGTCGCCGGTTGTGCCTTCACCGACTCGCTTGCCGTTGATCGTCATGTGCCCAATTGCTTTGGCTAGATCCGGAGCGTCGGCGACTGGTAGCGGCTGGCTTAGAACGATGCCTGAAGCGAAGAAATCGTCGGCGATTAGTGTTGGCGTATCAACTTCTTTGTAATTGGTCCATCGATCGTCAACGATCTCGATGGCACCGAACAACGCCTTCACTCCTGGAGTGACCGAATCGATGGTGAACGGCGAACCGTCGGCGGCTGGTGTGAGATCGGTGCCGATGAACGCGGCTATTTCACATTCGACTCCCGGGTGAGAGAAGTTTTGGTACTGGGCGGAGGTCGCAATGTAATTGGTTGATGTGTTGAACACGCCACCAGCGCAGGGGTTAGCGATGCCAAGAAATTCCTGCATCACTGGTGTTGTGCAACCAATCTTGTAGCCGACTCGTTTGCCGTACCCGGCTTCGTCTAGGAGCGAGTGGAGTTGTTCCTGAACTTCGTAGGCTTCGGTTTCGTCAGCCGGTCGCGCATCTTCTGGGAGTCCGTCCATTGTCTGCACTCGTACTCTGTTGAGCGCGAGTATTGCGGCCGCTTGCTTCTGTTGTTCTAGGTTCATTTACTTTTAGTTCAGGTTGTTGGGATTCAATTATGACTGGGACTGGTGAAATCGCAGTGTGGTTGCAGGCATTTGATTCTATGGCTGTACGTATAATCGCGCAGCACTCGTCTGCACTCCGCTGATCCTTTTTCAATTTCTCTTTATCTGAACCCGAGTATTTTGTAATAGCTTTGTCGATTAATATTCCCCGCCAGTTACTGGCCGAGCTCATCAACCACGCACTGCAAGACGATCCCAACGAATGTTGTGGGTTGCTACTTGGCAAGGGCGACGAAGCCGATGAGTTGCATCGCATGTCGAACGTGGCTCGCAAGCCGATCAGCCGCTACACCATGCAGCCGAGGGAGCTTGTTGAGGCGCAGGAAAAGGTGAAGAAGTCTGATCGTGAGTTTGTAGCGATCTACCACTCGCACACGTTTACCCAGGGCTATCCGTCGTTAACCGATATCAAGAACGCCGTCGAGGTTGCGAGTATCGCGACTCGTCACGTCATAATTTCGCTAGTCGAAAAGACGCGACCTGTGGTGCGGGCGTTTTCGATCAACGGAAATTCCGAGGTTACGGAGCTGGTGATTCAGACCGACGGCGAGCCGTACCGGGCATCTGACTAGTCGTTTCCGCTAACAATCCCGTTCTTGAACAGCCACCACTCGAAGCTATCGGTGAGTGCCAGCCAGCTTGCTTCTAAGATGTTCGTCGAGGCGCCTACGGTGTACCAGACGTCTTTGTCGTCGGCTGATTCGATCACTACCCGAACAGCTGCACCGGTGCCGACACCTTCGTTTACGACTCGAACTTTGTAGTCGGTTAGGCGAATCGCCTTGAGCTCGGGGTAGGCGTCGGTTAGGCCTTTGCGTAGAGCGCCGTCTAGCGCACCAACCGGCCCGTCGCCCTCAGCAGCGGTGTGCAGGATGTTATCGCCAACGCGCACTTTTACTGTGGCCTCTGAAAGCATCGGGTGTTCTGCGCCGTCTTTTCGCCAGCCTGTGCCAAACGAAGAACGACGGCGGTTTTCGATAACCACCATGAAGTCGACCAACTCGAATGGCGCCTCGTAGTTTGGAAGCGCACGACGAAGAACTAGATCGAACGAAGCGTTAGCGCCTTCGTACGAGAACCCCTTCGCTTCCTGATCCTTCACATGCTGAACAATCCGACGTGCATCAGCATCATCGAGTTCGGCTTCTAGTCCCATCTCACGAATTCGGTGGACAATGTTGCCTCGTCCCGAAAGCTCTGAAATCACGACGTCGTTTGAGTTCCCGACCAGTGAAGGTTCGATGTGCTGGTATGCCTGAACCGACTTCTGAGTAGCGGCTGCGTGAAGTCCGCCCTTGTGCGAAAACGCGCTCGAACCAACGAATGGCTGGAATGGGAACGGGCTTCGATTTACCTTTTCCGATACGAAGTTTGCGACCTCGGTTAGGGTGGCCAGTTGATCGTCGGAGATTGACGAAATGCCCATTTTAAGATGCAGGTTGCCGATCACGCTCACCATGTTGGCGTTTCCGGTTCGTTCGCCGTAACCGTTGATGCAGCCCTGCACCTGGGACGCACCCGCTTCAACCGCAGCGATTGCTGAGGCCACGGCAGTGTCGGTGTCGTTGTGGGAGTGGATTCCGATTACCGCTTCATCGCCGAGATCCTTCTTGATCTGAGTGACTATTTCGGCGACCTCGCTTGGAAGGGTGCCGCCGTTGGTGTCGCACAGAATCAGGCGTTCAGCACCTGATTCCATAGCGACACCGAGTGATTGAACCGCGTATTCAGGGTTCATCTTGTAGCCGTCGAAGAAGTGCTCGGCGTCGAAGAATACTCGGCGATCTTTGCTTTTCAGATACGCAACGGAATCGGCGATCATCGCCAGGTTTTCTTCGAGCGACGTTCGGAGGACGTCTCGGACCTGATATTCAGATGACTTGCCCACGAGCGTCAGGATTGGTGCGTCGGTATCGAGCAAAGCCTTCAACGTGGGGTCTGAGTCGGCATCAACGTTGGCGCGGCGAGTATTCCCGAACGCGGCGATCTTGGCGTGCTTCAAATCAAGCGACTGCACCCGTTGGAAGTACTCGTCGTCTTTGGGGTTTGCGCCGGCGTATCCACCTTCAATCACATCGATTCCGAGTTGATCGAGGCGCTCCGTAATAGCAAGCTTGTCCTCAACGGAAAGCGAAATGCCTTCCATCTGGGTTCCGTCACGAAGTGTCGTGTCGTAAAGCTCAACTTTATTAGTCATGGCGCGCTCGAACTCCTGATATATGCGCTCAGATCCTTAGCAGACCCGGTCTATTTTAGGGCACAAAAAAACCCATCCCAGTAAGGGACGGGTCGAAATGACTCGCGTTACCACCCTCGTTGCCAGTGAATCCAACCAGATATCACCAGCCACTCAGCAGGACACAATCGCTATGTCCTCGTGTGTTGTAACGGAACACGAATCCGGTTGCGCCTACTTGTTGGTTCAAGTATTGAATCAACTTTCAGACAACAGCTCAGGAGTGATTTTTAGTCGGTTATAAGGTGCCCGCTCTCACCGTATCGGGCTCGCTCGAACCTTGTAAATTCGACCTACTCTTCTCCGTCGTGTAGAACCTGAGTTCCACAACGCCTTGAACACCAATCCTATCACCTAGGGAGATAGAGCACGGAATGGTCAAAACAAGCCAACTTGATTCCAGAACGGCCGGAGCGAATAGCCAGAAGGCCGAACG
Source organism: Dehalococcoidia bacterium (assembly GCA_963694185.1). Lineage (GTDB taxonomy): Bacteria > Chloroflexota > Dehalococcoidia > Lucifugimonadales > Lucifugimonadaceae > Lucifugimonas. The sequence goes on along the minus strand of CAVOCL010000119.1, from coordinate 2,838 downwards.
ATGCCTAAAATGTGGCGATAACGTGAGTGAAATCATTTCGATAGGTTCAGCACCTATACGGGCTTGGAGCATTGATTGAGCGAGTTCGAACGCAACGATCTGGGTCTTGTCGACTATCTCCATTGCGAATCGATTGGTGAACCAGGCCAACGAACGTTCAATATCACCGCACGCAGCGAGCGCGGCGAAGCAGTTGTGTGGATGGAAAAGGAACAACTTTTTCAGGTTGGCGTATCGATAAAGCAATTCTTGGCAACCAGAGAATCGACTCCCGATCCGGCTCCGTTCTCTGCACCGCCTATCGATTCACCAGTTCCCGTTCATGTCGAATTCAAAGCCGGTGAAATATCGTTGCAGCACGACCCCGCATCCGATGTTTTCACGCTCGTGGCTGCCGACATCCCGAGGGAAGAGCCGGAAACGGCATTGCTCGCTGAAATCACGTTCAGTTTTCAGCGATCGCAGGCCGATGAAATATCTAACCGGTCGGTATCCGTTGTGGCAGCCGGACGTAAGCCGTGTCCCCTATGCGAAGCGCCGCTAACTCCCGGCGAAAACCACTTCTGCGTCAAAGTGAACGGTTACAACCCGACGGAAAACCCAATGGGTGAAGATCGATCGTGAGTACCGAGGCAGCAGGTGGCCGGAGCTTGCATGTGCCGGGTATTGCCGAGGTCGACGAACGTACCCAGTTGAACCGGTTGGCCGAATGGCCGATATCTGGCATGGGACTTCACCCCGGCGGTTCGAATTATGTATTTGTCGTTCGATTAACCGACCCCGAAAAGTACGACGAGTCGAATCCGCCGGAAGAGGTCGATGAGTCGGCGTCGTTATTCGGCATTTACAAACCACAGGCCGGCGAACGGCCACTCAGAGACTTTCCGGGTGGCACGCTTCACTTTCGTGAACGCGCGGCTTTTCTGGTGTCGAAAGAACTGGGCTGGCCGAAAATTCCACCTACCGTTATTCGGCCGGGTCCGCACGGCGAAGGCAGTGTGCAACTTTTCATTGACGCCGCGCCTGTTGTTGCGGTTGCTGGGATTGCGGATGGCGATGTTGCTGACGATTCCGGTGAAGAAGAGGCTGAGCCGGAAAACTATTTCTCGCTGCGAGACGAACGACTCGACGACTTTCGTGACATGGCAATGTTCGATGCTCTCGTTCACAACGCCGACCGCAAAGGTGGCTCGTGCATCGTCTCGGAAGACGGGCAATTGTGGGCGATAGACCATGGTTTGACTTTCAACCAGATGGCTCGCCGTCGCACGGTGATGTTCGAATTCAACGGAACTGAGTACCCGGCGAATTTGCTTGCCGATGTCGAGTCGTTGGTAGATGTTTTGGAGTCTGATTCGGATCTGAGTGGCGAGCTAAACGATCTGCTCGCAGAACAAGAAATCGTAGATCTTGTGACACGGGCCAAAGAGATGATCGAGGTTAGGCATTATCCTTTCCTCGATCCCGATCGAAACATCCCCTGGCCAATGGTTTAGCTCGAAAACAAATATGCCCATAACTCTCTCAAAACAAGAAGCCAAACGAGTCGCCATTCGCGCCCAGAGCCTCGCGGGCGAACGGCCCGATAAACAGATAACAATCGATGATGTGAGTGGATCGATTCGGGCGATGGGTCTGCTTCAGATCGACTCGGTTAACGTGTGTGAACGCTCGCACTACGTCCCGCTTTTTTCTCGATTAGGTGACTACGACCGGAACTTGCTCGACAAGCTGGCGTACGAAGATAAGTCAGTCTTCGAAACGTGGGCGCATGCTGCCTGTTTTGTGCCTGTTGAACACCACCAGCTCTTCCGTCAGCGGATGGGAACCGAAGACCTCACGAAACGCGTCGCTCGTCTTGTGAAGGAAAAGCCGAATCACCGTGTTTCAAAGCTTGTCACCGAGAAACCAGGCTTTCTGGAGGAGGTGCTTGAGCAGGTTCGAGAACGCGGGATGCTTACTGCTTCGGAGTTGAATGGTGCAGGTAAGAGGGCGGGACCCTGGTGGGGTCACACGTCGGGCAAAATTGCGATGGAGTGGCACTTTTCGGTTGGGTCAGTATCGATAGCCGATCGCAAGAATTTCGCAAGGTATTACGATCTTACTGAACGAGTGATTCCAGAGGAGCATCTGAACGGAACTACTCTCTCTACCGTTGACGCACATCGAGAGATGATGCGATTGGCCGTTACAGCTCATGGTGTTGGAACGGCAGCGGATTTTGGCAACTATTACCACGTTAAAAAACGTGACGCCGAAGCGCGGTTGGCTGAGTTGGTTGACCAAGGGTTGATTCAGTCGGCACAGGTCGAGGATTGGGATGAGGCGGCGTATGTTCCGAGTGAGTTGGTTTCGCTGGAGCCGACCAATGCCCGCGCACTTTTGACGCCGTTTGATCCGTTGGTGTGGAATCGCGATCGTATCGAGAGGATTTTTGATTTCTTCTATCGGATTGAGATTTATGTTCCCGAGAAAAAACGGCAGTACGGGTACTACGTCTATCCGTTTGTTCTCGGCGAAGAAATCGTGGCGCGGGTGGATCTAAAGGCCGAGCGAGACAAAGGGATTCTTCGGGTAAAAGGAGCCTTCGCTGAAGAAATGCAGGACCACGAATACGTTGCAGCACACCTCGCCGAAGAGCTACGCCTGATGGCAACCTGGCTGGGCCTAAAACGAGTAGGCACAGGGCGCAAAGGCAACCTAATGCCAGCGTTGAGGTCAGCACTGAAGGGCTAGTCGAGGAGCTGGCTCTATTCTGTCATTGCGAGGAGGTGACCTGCCCCCGATAGCGTTACCACTTATTATCTCGGATTCACGACCAGTTGAAGCCTGGGCATG
>CAVOCL010000118.1:0-6276 GCA_963694185.1 Dehalococcoidia bacterium | reverse complement strand
GCGTGCATCTGACAATCGAATACCCCGATGCCACGCAGCTCAACCGATACCTTCCACTTGTGAAATGGTTGCTGGCTATTCCCCACTACATCGTCCTAATCGTCCTGTATTTCGTGGCAATTTTCCTTCTGATTTTCGGTTGGCTAGCGATACTTGTTACTGGCCGGTTTCCACGCTGGATTCATGATTACATTGTCGGGGTCACACGATGGTCTATTCGTGTCCAGGCGTACAGCCTGATTCTGACGACCGACAAGTACCCGCCGTTCTCGCTCGATTAAATCGTCACTGCATTTGTGAATCCGATAACCCCACGTTGGAAACTCATGAGCCACCTTCACGGTCAATATCCTGCAGGGAATGATCGTCATCTAAGTTTCACCGAAGCTTCGGTTCTATGGCAGTTTGGCCAACTAACCATTGAAGAACACTGGCGATGTAATTTTTCTCAAGGGGGAAAACCATGCCAGTCGAAAGAATCCACCATCGTCGCAATTCATTGTCGCTATTAGCGCCGCATCCCATGAGCTCCGTACGCGATACTTCGTGCATTGATCGCTTAAGACACAGCAATTCGGCCTCGCCGATTCACGGAGCAGTAATTGATTCGAGTTCTCGTCGCATATGCCACCCGCTTCGGATCCACCCGTGAAGTGGTTTCGGCGATAGTTCATGAACTGAACTCTGCTGATGGCATGGATGCGCAGGCTGTCGAAGCTAGCGGGGCTTTGGACCCTGACCAGTACGATGCTTTTGTAATCGGCTCGCCCCTGTACGGCGGCAAGTGGATATCCAGTGCTGGAATGTTTGCCGCCATGATGTCGGAACGGATGAACGGCAAGCCGGTTGCGCTGTTTTCTATCGGCACTACCGGGGTGAGCAAACCTGAGGCCGGTGAAGCCGAGCACAAAGCTTTTATCGAGGGTCTGTGTGAGGTTGCGCCACTATTGAACGTTGTTGGTGACGCCGTGTTCAACGGTTACTTCGAGCGCGCCAACCTGCCGTGGTACCTGAGAATTATCGACCGCTTCGCCCCGACGCCCCAGGGCGATCACCGCGACTGGCAAGCGATAAACGAATGGGCGAAGTCGCTGGTGCCGAAGCTTTCAGGTGAGTAAATTTAATCACCACATGTTTATCGATACCCACGCACATATACACCAACACGATCCGGACGAAGTCGCAGGCATCGTCGAACGTGCCGTCGCAGCAAACGTAGGTGCGATCATCACAGCCGGGACTACGGTTGAAGATTCCCAAAAGGCAATCGAACTCGCCGAATCCCACACCAGCGTGTTCGCTGGGGTCGGTGTGCACCCTACCGATCTAACCCGTTCGCTCACTCAAGAAGATTTGGCGAACCTCAGTGCATTGGCAACGTCACCCGAAGTCGTGGTGATGAGTGAAATCGGAATAGATCACCAGAACAAGTCGCCTAACTTCGAGTGGCAGGCCGAGTCGTTCCACGCCCAGATCGAGATCGCCAAATCACACTCACTGCCCATTGTGTTCCACATACGCGAACAAGGTGATGACTATGATGCCCGCTCAGCCCGCGACGTCGCTATTTCGATCTTGAAAGAAACTAACGCGTGCGAGTTAGGCGGAACCGCCCATTACTTTCAGGGCAGGTGGGATTTCGCTCGCCAGCTTCTCGATCTTGGATTTCACATTTCGTTTGCGAAAACTCTCACACGCATCACCGATCTAGAGGAGACCGCAATAAAAACACCCGACAATCGAATCCTTTTCGAAACAGATGCCTATCCACAGACATTCAAAAAGAATCGTTCGAAGTGGACTGAGCCGCGAGACATCCCAGTAGTAGCCGAAAAGTTGGCGACTTTGCGTGGCATCTCGGTTGGCGACACTCAAAATTCAGCGACATCGAACACGTTGAGAATGCTCGGTAACCGCAGCAAAATCGTGAGTTCGGTTCTCGAATTTCTCACTACTCAGTAACCACACGCAAGCGATTTCACTATAAAATTCGTTTACTGCGCGTCGTTACGCACAGGCTATCGCTCGCTGAGAGCCACATCCTAGTAAAACAGTCAGGATACGTTTTATGTTTCAAAAATCATCAAACATAGGTCTGAAAGAATGGGCGGTCACGTCCAGTGCATTAGGCCGCGGCGAACAGGTTTTCATGCTGCGAAAAGGTGGCATTCGAGAAGATGGCCGCCACTTCAAGATTGAACATGAACAGTTCCTGCTGTACCCGGGATTATTTCACGAAGCTGAACCCCTTCTGAAACCCGAAAATCGAGGGCTACTCGAAGAAACAGCGAACGCAGACTTCAGTAAAGAAATCTCGTTTGCTGTTTACTGCGAACTCATTGAAACAATCGAAATTTCTGAAGAAAACCAGGTGCGAGCGCTCGATGCGTTTCATATCTGGTCGAAGGAATTCCCGGTAAAACGATTTAGCTGGAAACCAACTCATCCGCTCAAACTAATGATTGTTCGAGCGTACCGACTCAATAAACCCGTAACCGTGGCCGTTACCGACGACTACGCCGGGTGTAAATCTGGGGTCGAATTGAGCGATGCAATAGATACCACCGATCTAACACCAGCTCTGACCGACTCGGAGTTTGAAGCCCACGTTTCGAAAATTCACGAAGCATTGGCCGCAACGCCAGTAATCGCATAATTTAGTCTGAACCACCCTTCAGTAACCATTCAGGAATAGCACGTTGAAATACCGCCGGCTACAGTCGACCGATCTCACCGTTTCAGAAATTGGATTCGGTGTTTGGGGCGTGAGCATGAACTGGTGGGGTGAGGTCAAAGAGGCCGACGGCATCAATCTGCTCCAGAAAGCCGCCGATAAGGGCATCACGTTCTTCGACACCGCCGACACTTACGGCGCTGGTTACGGCGAAGAAATCATGCCGAAGGCGCTGGGCGATCGACGTAAAGACATTGTGATCGGCACCAAGTTTGGCTACGACATCGAAACCCCACGTGAAGGTCACAAAGAACGTCCCCAGATTTGGGATCCCGACTTCGTAAAGCGTGCCTGCGAAAACAGTCTGAAGCGTTTGCAGACCGACTATATCGATCTCTACCAGTACCACAACCCTCGTCTTGACGCGATTCAACGGGAGGACACTCTTGGTGCCCTGGAAGACCTAAAAGCCGAAGGCAAAATCCGGTACTACGGAGTGGCCGTTGGCCCCGACATCGGCTGGCTTGAAGAAGGCATGTACACGATCAACGAACGCAAGATTCCTGCCGAAATTATCTACTCGATCCTCGAACAGGATCCCGGCGATGTGATGATCGAAGCGGCCGAAAAGGCTGGCGTTGGTGTGTATTCCCGTGTGCCACACGCATCGGGGATGCTCGACGGCAAATACACCAAGGACACTGTGCTCGACAAGAGCCCGTTTGACCCGTCAGATCACCGTGCATACCGACGCATGAAATGGCTCGAAAGCTCGATTCAGAAGCTGAAACAACTCGACTTCATAATTTCCGATAAGCCAGCGACCGTCGGGCAGATCGCCATCAAGTTCACTCTTATGCCGCAAATCATGGCCTCCTGCCTGCCGACGATGACTTCGGTAGAACAGATCGACGAGTACGCAGCGGCGTGTGACATCGACGACATTCCAATGGATGAGCTCGAACGACTGGCTCCGATTTACGCCGACAACTTTGGAGTTGGTGACCCCGACCCACAGAAGTCGAGCACTTCAGGTACAGGTTGGGTCGACCATAATGGCGCCCCGTTCGATCGCAAGCTAATGGTTCCAGGCGAGTAGGTTTTTGGTGATCGGCGACAACCGTGTTCTCATTTCCTGAGCGAACTCATCGGAGTCGAAGGATCTGGCGAGGGGTAGCGAACGTCGGCACACCTCATCAACCCAGCCACCGAAGGTCTCTCCACTCCGCTGCGCTGCGGTCGAGAAATGGGGCGTCGGGACCCTATTCACACCCTAGCGATGGCTCTTGTTGCGCCTGCGATGCGAGCTTTTTCGGCTCTTGCTCCCGACGATGAATCGTCGTTTTGAGCGATGTTTCTCGACTGCTGTATCGAACGCCGATGATGGTGGACCACTGGCCACTGCGACGATTTCCTTGGGCGCTGCAACCGGTTTTGGTGGCAACGGTGCATCACCGTTCACTCGTCTCAATTCGCTTTCAACAAAATTGAAATCACGCTGCGGAATAATATGCAGCATGCCGAAAAACGCTAGCGGCCAGCGATCGGGTGACCACTTTTTAACATACTCAAGCGTTGGACCTACCTGGTATCCATCAACGTAATCGGCCACTTCCAGCACCAAGTCGGGGTCGATCTCAACGCGATGCGGGAACGTTTCCTTCTCGCGGTGATGCTTCCAGATCGGCTCGTGATCTTCAAAACTTTCCGAAGTAACCGTGGCTGTGGCTGCGAATCCCTTTTTATCGGAAACGTAGTACAAAACCCGATCCTCGGGTCCCATACGAACGGCCTTTTTACGATTCTTCGTGTCGACGCCCTGCAATGAGAAACCTCGAGCGCGTGTGATGTCCAGATTTTCCTGGCTCGTCACAAGCATCCAGTAGGTTTTGCCCATTTTATTGGCCCATTCCCGTTCAGTTACGACGCCACTAACGGCGACAATGATATTTGAGTTGGCAGTCGTCGTGTGCAGAATTCGATAAACTGCGGCCCACAGCAATGCTGTTTTTCCAATTCCTAAACGCCTGATTCCTTGTAAAACTGCCAAATGACCACCGACATCGAGATAACCGTTACCTCATTCCTGGACTCGACAGGTATTTCCTACGAGGTGGTCGAAATCGATCCCGGTTTCGCAGATACAGCTGCGTTCTGCGAGAAGTACGACTTCCCAATGGAAAATTCGGCAAACACGATAATCGTGGCATCGAAGAAAAAGCCAAAGACCTTCACAGCATCGGTAGTGAGAGCTACCCATAGGGTCGATGTAAACCATGTGATCAAGCCGATGATGGACGTCGGCAAGGTTTCATTCGCAAGACCAGAAGAGACGGCTGAGCTGACCGGCATGATGATCGGCGGCGTGACAGCGCTGGCGCTTCCACCGGAGTTACCGATTTACGTGGATCCGGGATTGATGAGCCTCGACTACATAATTTTGGGAGGTGGCAGTCGTTCGATAAAAATCAAAATTTCACCGTCGATTTTCGAGCATGTCCCAAACGCACTCGTGGTTGAGGGTTTGACTGGGTAGTTGTTTAAACCGGCTCCGGATAGCCGCTTGCAGCCGAACGATACGCGGCTGAGACCACCTTGGAAGGGCCCAGCGCTCTGGCTGCCGTCATCACCGGCTCACTGCCCTTCTCAAGACAATCCATAAACGCCGTGATGTCGTCTCCATACCATCGAGTCTCGTCTGCCAGTGGAGTGTACGTCGTCTTACGGGGAATGCCTGCAGCCTGCTGAGTCGACCGCCACATGCCCATTGGATCCTGTGGATGCGGGGGTGGCAGCTTTGGCGACTCGGCTGTCGAATAGACTTCGAGCCTCGGCTCCCACGCATCGAACCGTTCAGTGCCAAGTTCGCCAACTATCGTGATCCGGTGTGGACCTCCCGCCAGATGACTGTTCCACCCAATGCGACCACCCGTTGCGGTGGCAACAACTCCGCCGGCGAACTCCATCATCACCGCGCCAAAATCCTCGGTGTCGTTCTGAACGTGCTGATCGAAGAAGTAGTTGCCAGTAACTGCTGAAACCGTTTCCGGTTCGGCGTCGGCCAGCCAGAGACAGAGTCCGATCGGGTACACACCGAGATCGAAAAACTCTCGTTTCGATTCGACGAACGTGAACTTTGTCGGCTCGGCTGTTTCTCGTCTTGGGGTATTTCCAGTCACAGTTCCACCGGGTCCTTTGGCGAACAGGATGTCGGCATGAACTGAAAGCAACTTGCCCATTCGCCCCGACTCAACGCATTCTTTTGCAGCTTTGGCCCAGGCCGTATGTACGAATGAATACATCTGTGAAGTGACGTTTGATTTCGTTATCGCCTGAAGCACTTCGCTCGCTCGCCCAGCGTTGGCAGCAAGTGGCTTGTCGAGATACATAATCTTGCCAGCTGCAGCACAGGCTGCGACCACTCGATGACGGCGTTCGACATCGGCACACATGCTCACAATGTCGATACCTGGCGGTGCCAGAGCTTTTTCGATTCCCTCGATATATGGCACGTCATACTGCTCGGCCAGACGAATGTTTAACGCCCGGCGTCGATCATCTATATCGACTTCATCAGCCACAGCTACGATGTGGGAACGTTG
>CAVOCL010000117.1:0-6284 GCA_963694185.1 Dehalococcoidia bacterium | reverse complement strand
CCTGATCTTGCAGGATATCGGTGCGAACGGTTGCGAGGTATTCGTCGTCACCCGAAAGTTCACGCTGCCAGTCGAGGAGCTGTCGCAACCACGACATTTTCGTTTCGAAGTTGTCGTTCTTCGGTAAACCTTCTTCGCCCTCTTTGTACATCCAGTGCGAAGCAACGCCCTCTTCGGCGATGTTGTGCATTTCTTGAGTACGAATTTGCACTTCAATCGGGAAATTTCCGGGGCCGCGCACTGATGTGTGCAGCGACTGATACATGTTTTCTTTTGGGCTTGCTATGTAGTCATCGAACTGTCCAGGAACCGGTCGCCATTTCGAGTGGACGATTCCTAGTGCTGCGTAGCAATCGCCAACGGTGTCGGCGACGACTCGAATTGCGATGAGATCGTATATTTCATCAAATTTTCGCCCCATGCGTTCGTAGCGTTGCAGCTTGTTGTAGGTGCTGTATAGATGTTTTACTCGACCATCGACGGTGCATGTGATACCCGCTTTTTCGAGTGGTGCTTTGATGGCTTTGACAGCAGCTTCTGTGTAGATTTCACGTTCGGCGCGTTTTCTGGCAACGAGTCTTGAGATTGATTTGTACTGGCGTGGCATCAAGTAGCGGAACGCTTGATCTTCAAGCTGCCACTTGATGTCGCTCATTCCGAGACGGTGAGCCAGCGGTGAGTAGATATCGAGTGTTTCTCGGGATATTCGCTGTTGCTTGGGTACCGGAAGGTGTTGGAGCGTCTGCATGTTGTGCAGTCGATCGGAGAGCTTAATAAGTACGACGCGAACGTCTTCTGCCATGGCGACAAGCATTTTGCGCAGTGATGCAGCGCGGGTGGCTTCGGGCGTGGCGATCTGCTTCACCATCGCGCTGTTTTCCGAGATCATATCGAGGCGTTTCAGCTTGGTTACACCATCGACCAGTTTTGCTACTTCGTTGCTGAATTCGGCTTCGATTTCTTCGAAGCTGACTCCGCAGTCTTCCATCACGTCGTGAAGCAGTGCCGCCTGAATTGTTGTGACGTCGAGGTGCATATCGGCGAGACGAAGAGCCGTGGCGATCGGGTGCTCGATGAACGGTTCGCCAGAATCGCGCTCCTGACCAGAATGAGCGTTGGTCGCATAATCGAGCGCCTTTTCGACGGCTGCGGCGCGTTCATCTGGCAGGTACTTATGAGCCGAGCGTAAGAGAGCTTTTGCAGATGCACTCTGTTGAGTAGTGGTCATAAATTGATTGCGTATCGCTGAGGTGCCAGTGGCTTGGCTTGGGGCCCTTATTTGGTCACGCCTTCGCGTGGTGTTCATTACATTCTAATTGTTTGATGAAAGTTAGGGCAGTAGAGGAACATACGCGATCGGTTAGATGAGCTGTACTGGCGAATTGACGGAATTGGCTTTATTGCGAATACAGACGGGCTATTTCATCGCGTTCGAAAGTTGGTAACGGCGCCGTTTCGCCGTTCTGTGTTCGCACCAAGCCAAGCTCAGGGTGGGTGATTTTTCCGATTACGCTGGCTGGGATGTCGGAGTTGGAAAGTGCTTCGATGATGCTCGATGAACCTCCAGGTTTCGATGTGATCAGTAAGGCTCCTGAGGCGATTAATCCCCAGGGGTCTAGTTCGAGCGCGGCGCAGATGGCGTTGGTTTCCGGGTAGATGTGCACTTTGTCAGCGTTGATTTCGATTCCTGTGTTTGACGCACGGGCGAGTTCGTCGAGCGCACCAGCGAGTCCGCCTTCGGTGGGATCGTGCATTGCGGTTACGTTGCCAGTTGATGTGGCAATTCTGGCAGCATTTACGATTGAGATACCGGGTAAATCGAGAAATTCTGCGGCTCGGGCGATTTCATTTTCCGGCATTCCGGCGGCTAGCAGCGCTTCTTTGCTTTCACGAGCGATGATCGCAGTACCTTCGATAGAAATTCCGGATGTAAGTATTACATCGTCGCCTTCACTGGCTGACGACGTTTTTACCGTTTCCGACGGAGCCGCCTCTCCGAGCATAGTTCCGGCGATTATTGGTCGAGGAAGGCCAACGGTTATTTCCGTGTGACCGCCGATTAGGGTGATGCCCAGTTCAGACGCTGCTTCGTTCAGTTGCCTGAATATGTCACGAGCAGTTGAGGCGGGTTCGTTTTCCGGAAGTAGTAGTGTTCCGAGGAACCATTTCGGTGTGCCACCCGACGCTGCAATGTCGTTGGCATTGACTTGTATTGCGTACCAGCCGATTCGATCGGTAGCGAAGGTTATGGGGTCGGATTTGGCGATGAGGGTCGTGCTGCCAAACGACACGAATGCCGCATCTTCACCAACTCCGGGTCCCAGCAGCAGGCGCTTCTCGTTTGGCGGGCCGAGATCGCTCAGGAAGCGGGCGAGTAGATCGGGAGGGAGTTTTCCCGCTTTGAGCCGCCTGTTTGCTAGTTCATCAGTCATCGGGTTGATGTGTCTTGCCTGGTTATGGCGTGGCGGTTGGGAGTGTTGGAACCGGGTCGCCTGTGAGGTATGGGCCGATGATATATCCGACTATCGGGGCGTAACCGTGAAGTCCGTTCCAGAAAATGTCGAATGCTGTGTAGTCTTCGGCGCAGATGAATTCGATATTGCTTGAGCCGGACTCGGTAACGAAATCGAGTCTGAAAACGCTATCGCAGCCGGGCGCCGGTGTTAGATCGGTTTTCACGTTGAATATGCTGATCAGGCGCTGCATATCGGCTTCGGTCATCACTCTACGAACGACGAATTCGTCGGTGTCTGAGTCACGTCGCATCAGGGTGAGTCCGGTGGCGCTGTGGAGATCGGCATCGTTGGAGAGGTTGACCGTTGGTTCGCTTACCCGGTCGATATCGTTGCACCGAACAACGACTGAGTCGTCATGATTTGAGTGGTATTCCCACGATTGGGATCCGTTGCTTAAGACGTATACCTTCCCGGTGTAGGGAGCCTCTGAAGCGGCGTAGTAAGTGCCAGATACTGGGCAGCCTAGAGCTTCGTTCGGCCACTGTGCAGCTCCAACGGATGCAATCGACAATGTGTTGATTGCGATTCCATGTTCGGAAAACAGCCGAGCCATTTCCTGAACCGCAGAACTGGGTGCTGGCGGGGTTGGTGTCGCAGCAGGAGTTGGTGTTGGCGTTGCGGTTGGCTCGGGGGTTGCTGTGGGCCCGGGTGTGTTTGTGGCAGTTGGAACCGGTGTGACGGTTGGGCGAGCAGTGGCCTTTGGCGAGTTCACCGTGGAAGTAGCCGCTGTGGTTGGTTCGGTTGTTGCGGTTGGTTCGTCGTCAGACTCAGAAGATGAGCAGGACATAAAGGTAGCGATCATTGTTATTGCAATGATTGCCAGGATGGATGTTCGAACGGATATGAGCGAGCTGTTCACTTAGTTGCTTTCGATGATTGCGCTGTTGGTGCGAGGTGGGCGAAATGAGTTGATCGTTACTCAGCTAGTACGAATTCATACTCTGAGTCGGGTTCAGTAATATCGACCAATGCCCAAATTTGAGATGGAATATTGACCGCGTCTTGGTCAGACTCGTCTGGCACGGCTATTTCAATAAGGATCGTTGTTCCCTGTGGCGATAGGTACGCCCTACTCACTTCGGGGTTCGGGTTTGAAGTTACCCACCCGCCAACCAGAACTTCTTCTGGCCATTCGACTTGATCGAGCGAGGTGGTCGCCATTTCAGGGAAGCTTGAATTGAATTCAACAATATCTTCTTCGGATCGCAGAACGTGAATTGTTTCAAAGTCTGGCTCGGCGTCTTCAGCGATAGCGACTATGCCGTAAACGGGTTCGGCTGGGATTAGCTGGAGCGTGGATTCGCAAAGAGCTCCGGTGCCGGCACCCTGATCGGAGTTGTATTCGTAGAAAACGCCATCGTGCTGCATTAGCAATCGGTACCCGGGTATGAGGTAAGGGCCTTCACCCAATACGAGTTCAGGAGTTGGGTAGCAGCCCGGGTTTTGGTCTGTCCAAGTGGCGTGTTCGAGAAGAATTTTTCTTGGTGCGTTAGTGGCGATACCGAGTTTTGCCGCCATGGCATCTCTTGCCGCGATTTCGACATTCTGTTCTGGATTACCTTCCTGAACGTTGGCGGGCGTTGGTTGCGCGATATCCGGCGTTGGGGGGGAATCCGAGTAGAAATCGTCGCAGGCTGAAAGAAGGACGATCAGTAGCACGGCGAATACGGCAATAGCGATTCGGGTATACGAGCTGGTTGCTGTGGCGAATTGAGACATACGGTGGTGCTAGAGAGATCGAATCGTCGTTGAAGATCAGGATTGCGAACTGGCGTGTATAGCGGGGCTGATAAATGAAAGTGTAAGTGCAAACGTATTACTTGTGCCTTATTCGAACGTGACGAAATTGGATGAAAGTCAACGATGCGGATGTTGAGCGGATTCGATGATAAGTGTCGAAAGTCAGAGTTTGATTCGTATGTGCGAATAATTATATTCGCTAGGCAAACAATTGGATGTTCTGTGTGTTTTTACGAATAAACTAAGTTAGTGAATATCCTCACATGTCTTTCATAATTGCCAATTGCCGACTGGAATTAATTGTGTATTCTTGAGGTAAGGATTTCTATATACGAATGTTTAAGGACGCACTGGCGAACCGTAATAAATACGGTTGCTGGCTCCTTAATGTCAGGTCTGGGAGACTTAAGGAAATGAGAAAAAGCGTTGCCACTATTTGGCGCGTGTCGGTTTGCGTTGCGTTGTTCTCAATGCTGATGATTGTTGCAATTTCATGTTCCTCGAACGGTGACGGAGATGATTCGAAGTCGCTGGTTATATATTCGGGGCGTAGCGAATCGCTGATTGCTCCGTTGATTGCTGATTTCGAAGAAGTAACTGGCGTAAAAGTTGAAGTGAACTACGGTTCAACCGGCCCTCTAGCCGCCACATTGCTAGAAGAAGGCGACAACACCCCGGCCGACATTTTCTTTGCTCAGGACCCGGGTGGTCTAGGTGCAATTGATTCGATGCTCACCGAGTTGCCTTCAGATGTTCTGAGTTCGGTTCCCGATTGGGCTCGTGACCCCGAGAACAAGTGGGTGGGTACTTCAGGTCGTGCTCGCGTGATCGTCTACAACACAGACATGCTGACAGAAGCCGATCTGCCCGATTCGATTGAGGATTTTGCTAAGCCTGAGTGGAAGGGTCGAATCGGTTGGGCTCCAACTAACGGTTCACTTCACGCAATGATCACCGCAATGCGTCAGGAATGGGGCGAGGAACGCACCAAGACCTGGCTTGAAGGCATTGTTGCCAACGAGCCCAAGCTTTACGCCAAGAACACACCAACTGTTGCGGCTGCGGGTGCGGGCGAAATTGAAGTTGGGTTCGTAAACCACTACTACCTGCACCGGTTTATTGCAGAAGAGGGTGAATCATTTGCGGCCAGGAACTACTACACACGAGCGGCTGATCCCGGATCGGTTGTGTTGGTTTCTGGTGTTGGAATGCTCGACGAATCCGATAACAAGGATCTCGCAGTTCAGTTCATCAAGTTCCTTCTAAGTGCTTCGGGTCAGCAGTATTTTGCTTCACAAACATACGAATTCCCGTTGAACGACAACGCTAAGCCAAACAACCTGCTGCCTGCATTGGAAGACATCACCAAGCCGTCTATCGACCTAGGTGATCTGATCGACCTTGAAGGTACGCAGAATCTCATGAGAGAGGCAAACGCCCTTCCGTAATGGAATGGTTGTGGCAGATTCGATCTGCAACGACATGTTGATTCGATTGTGTGACTCACACACGTCGGGGTGGCTAACTAGAAGCGACTTCCTGGAAATCGGGCAGGGCTGAAGTGACCTTCTCAGACGTCATATCGATTGGGTGGAAAAGCACCGATGCCAAACGGCCACCGGCGTTCTTAGTAGCGTCGGCGGCCGCTGTCGCGCTTGCGGCATTAATTCCGGTGGGCTACCTGCTGGTGCGATCGGTCGATGCAGGTAGCGAGTGGGTCGACATCGTTTGGCAGTCGAATACCGCTGCCATATTTGGCCGCACATTCCTATTAATCGCTCTTGTAACAGTTATATCGGTGTCGATAGCCGTTCCACTTGCATGGCTCACAGTGAAATCGAACATACCGCTGCGTCGAGTGCTTTCTGTTGCCTCGGTTTTGCCGTTGGTGATACCCAGCTTCGTGATGGCGACCACGGTGATCGAGATGTATTCGCCGAAGGGCATGCTGCAGGGTTGGCTTTCGGGGTTGGGCGTAACTCGACTGCCTGATATTTACGGTCTCGGCGGTGCGACTCTCGTGCTGGT
>CAVOCL010000116.1:0-6368 GCA_963694185.1 Dehalococcoidia bacterium | reverse complement strand
GAGGAGACTGCCCTGAGTCGACGTGGCAACGACAACATGCGGGCTACTTCGGAGCTCCGTGGCATTTTTTGAACTTTTTGCCTGAATCGCAGGGGCACAAGTCGTTGCGACCCGATCCGGCGTACGGATTGGACGACATCTTCGGAATGGTGTTTGCTCTCGCCATGATGTTGGCAGCAGGGCGTCCGCTTCGAAGCTCGCCGACCATCGCCTTCATGTACGGCTCGGTGTGGGCGAAGTACTTTTTGTACCCGGCGCACAAGTAATTCAGGCCATCTTCGCCATCGGGCGTTTTGGTGAACCGCTGCTTGGGGCAACCACCGTTGCAGGCGAACTTGAACTCGCAAGATCGGCAGAATTCAGGGAGCGTGTCTCGCTTGTCGGTACCGAACTTACGCTGCTCGGGTGATTCGGCCATCACGCGGATAGATTTTTCTTTGACGTTGCCCAAATTGAATTCGGGATAGACGAAATGATCGCACGAGTAAACATCGCCGTTGTGTTCGATGATCATCGCATCGCCACAAGTCTCGGCGAAGATACATAAGCCGGGGTTCTGACCCATCCAGCTTGCAAGAGCCGTATCGAATATCTGCACGAAGTAGGTGCCTATATCTTTTCGTACCCACTGATCGAAAATGCCGGTCAGGAAGTTTCCGTACTGCTCGGAGCCTACTGACCATTCAGTAACCTTTGCGCCGTCTCGGAATTCGGGTCCAACCAACTGCAAGAAGTGTGCGGGCAGGTTGTCGGCAACACGTTCGACGATCGGGATGAACTGCAAATAGTGGCTGCCGACTTCACGTGTTAGGAATTCGTACAGCTCTTTCGGGTGATCGGCGTTGTGCTTGTGGAGCACGGTGAGAGTGTTGAACTCGACCTTGTGCTTCTTGAGCACCTCGATACCGGCCATCACTTTGTGCCATGTTGGCTCGCCGCCCTGCGTCACTCGGTAGCGATTGTGAATTTCTTCAGGTCCGTCGATCGAAACGCCCACTAAGAACTTTTCTTCAGAAAGAAATTCGCCCCACTCGTCGTCGAGCAGCATGGCGTTGGTCTGGAACGCGTTCGTGATCTGTTTTTTGCCTGCGTACTGCTTCTGCAGCTTCACCGCTTTGCGATAAAAATCGACGCCCATCAAAGTAGGCTCGCCGCCCTGCCAGGCGAAGTTCACGATCGGGATGTCTTGCGCTTCGATGTACTGTTTTACGTACAGTTCAAGCTCTTCATCGCCCATTTTCCAAGAGCCACGCGCTTTTTCCGGGTACAGCTTTTCTTTTTCGAGATAGAAGCAGTAGGTGCAGTCGATATTGCAGATAGCACCGGTTGGCTTGGCCATTACGTGAACGGCAAGCGGTCGCTTCAGTGCGGGTCGTTGTCGGGGCTCAGTTGTAGTCATATCGAGTCGATTTTACTTGGCGCGAGGGGTGCGTGGGGTTAATCGGTTGGATTTTCATCGTCGGAAGCCTCTGGAGCTCGGGGTATCCAAGTCAATATCATCGTTGCAATTAGCGCTCCTCCAATGGCAAAAATGAACATACCTGCCCCTGCCGCTACTCCGAGCGCAGCCGACATCCAGATGCCTGCGGCTGTGGTTAGTCCCCGCACAACTCCGCCTGATCGGATCATCGTTCCAGCGCCAATAAATCCGACTCCGGTGGCTACTTGGGCGGCGATTCGTGCGGGATCACGAAATTGACTCTCTTCACCTTTGAACCCGAAGATCGAAACGACAGTGAATGCGCCCGCTCCCATCGCAACAAGCGCCAGTGTGCGGATGCCGGCAGGACGAGCCGCACGCCGCCGTTCGAACCCAATAATTCCTCCGACGAGCGCGGCGAAGGCGATTCGAATCAGCATCTCGAGTTCCGTTGAAAGATCGAAGCGAAATACTTCTATGTCCATGAGTTCACGTCGTTCCTCTGCAGTTGGAAAAGCAGACGATTATACGCATGTCGGTCTAAAACCAGAGCCTACTGGCGGTTCCGCCCAGAACGGCTTCTTGATCGGACTGAGACAGGCCGAGTTCGTTTGTGAACAGGCTCAGGTTCTCGGCGTAGGTTGTGCCTTTCGACCAGAGTGCGTTCGGGAAGTTCGATCCCCAGACACATCGTTGTGGCGTGAAGGCTTCGATGACTCGGTTCAGAGGAGCGTGCATGTCTTCGTGTGGGTAGACGCGTGTTGAACCGTGGGTACCGCTGGTGAGCTTGGCGTGAATGTTCGGCTGGCTAGCCAGTTTTTCTAGAGCGAGCAGCGAATCTTCTGTTTTTCGAAAAGTATTGAGCATGAAGCAGTGGTCGATGACGATGTTGAGGTCGTCTAATTCGCTTGCCAGTGCTTCGATTTCTTGCACCCGGTCCAGATCGTCCAGGACCATGCAGTTGACTACGATTCCGAGATCACGGGCTTTCGTCCAGAGACGTTTCACGTTTGGTGAGCCGATTTTGCCGTTTTGGTCGGTAGTTCCTCTTAGCCCTCGCACGGAGTAGTTCTTCACTGCATCCTCGAGAACTTCGAGGTGCTGCGGATCATCGGGGCTTAGCGTTACGACTCCGGTCGCCCATTCGGCGTACTGGCGGGTTGAGTCCCTCACGTATCGATTGTCCCAGCCGTAGAACGTGCTGGTCTGTATGAACACTGCTCGGCTCACGCCCGCGTCATCCATCTTCGACCTCAGATCTTCAGCCGTAGCCGGTTCACCGGGATTCCACGGATCGTCGATTACCGGGTATTTGGTGCGATCGGCAGAGTAGATATGCGGGTGTGCGTCGATGATGTTCATGCGAGGCAATTTATCACTTTAGGATCGCTCGAATCACACTCTGCGAATATCTCTCGAAAGTAAGACCGGTAGCAAGATCACCGTCATGCTTCCAGCAACAACTAAGAGAATCGTCTCAAAGTTTCCGAGTACATCCAATGAAATACCACCAAGAAGCCACCCGAGCGAGACGCCCTGCATGGCAATCGCGTACACCGCCATCACTCGACCTCGGTATTCAGGCTTCGAATGTTGCTGCAATAGAGTCAGCCAGGAGGTTACGTGTAGTGGAAATCCGATCCCGTTGATGAACAAAAATACGAGGCTTAGCAAGTAGGACTCAGAGAGGCCGAAGCCGATCAGGCCTACTCCAAATATGAGCGAACCGATTACGATACTGACAGTCTTTCGAGGAAGACCACCCCTCGATGCGATGAACAACGCTCCTGTCGCCTGACCTACCGCCAACGCACCCCACATCAAGCCAAATTTCACCTCATCGACTTCGAAAACGTCGCGTGCGTAGACTGGGACGATTGGAAAGATCATTCCGTAAAAGATCACCGAAAAGCCGGAAAACAGTGTCCAGAACAGCACCGGATTTTGTCGAATGTGCTTAAAGCCATCGATTATTTGCCGTCCCGCAGAATCGGATGATGTCGAAGATCTCGAACCTAGCGCTGCAATACCGAATGTTGCTAGCAATGCCACGCCATAAACGATAGCCAGTCCAAAAAGAGCGAGAGCCGCACTGCGAATCGCTATCAGCACACCCGCAGCCAGTGGGCCAAGGGTTCGACCAACTGCGTTTCCAAGCTGGTTCATAGAATTTGCTGGTTGCAACAGATCTTTAGGAACAACGTCAGGTACTAAAGTCTGCGTAGCTGGAGTACCGAGTGCGATCGTGGAACCCGCGATGGTAGAAAGCACAATCACATGCCAGACCTGAACTTGATCGAATAGAAGAATCAGCCCAGTGATCGCTGCAAGAAATATTAAAACGGCTCGTTCTAGTATCAGAACGCGTCTGCCGCCAACGCGATCGATCAGTACACCTGCGTAGAGCGTGATCACGACCACAGGTATTACTCGCAGCCCGGCTGCTATCCCCATCTCAGTCTTTGAACCGCCTTGATCAAGAATCCACCATGACTGCGCGGCGAGCCGCATTTACTCACCACCGAAACCGAGCGTGTTCGCGACGAAGAACGCTACAAAACTTCGTGACCCGAAGAGTCGGCGTAACGGTGAGCGGGTGTCTTTGGGTTCGGTGTTAGGAGTGTTCGTCAATCCAGCCCGTGCTTTGGATCAGTACGTGTGATCGAACGAGGTGGGCAGACGTTATCACACCCCGTAATTTTGGTTTAGGGGCGATGCTTGTTTCACGTTCGTTTGGCTCGGGGCGTCGTCGAACGACTTGGTCGCAAAGCGCAATCTCGTTAGTCGCGCTCGTCATAGGATGACTCGGCTCTGCGTCGCAAATCTCCCACCCTCTAACTCCCTCCCACTCTGGGAGGGAGAACGGGCAAGCGCCTAAAACCCCGGCCCGCGACCCGGGTTCCAAACGTGCTTGCGGGCTACTTCTTCGTTGAAGTCGACTCCCCAGCCGGGGGCGGTTGGGATTTGTAGTTCGCCGCCGGTGTAGTCGAGGGCGCCGCCGGTTAGTTCGTCCTTCCACGGCACATCGTCGATATCGGCTTCCATGATTCGGACGTTTGGCACGGTAGCGCACAGGTGAATCGAGTGCATTGTCGACAGGTGCGAATAGTAGTTGTGCGGGGCGATGTTGAGTTCGTAGCTTTCGGCGAGCATGGCGATATCGCGTGAACGGGCGAATCCGTTCCACGGCACATCGATCATCACCGTGTCCATCGAACGGTTTTCGAAGTAGGGCCTGTAATCCCGAATGCCGAACAGGTTTTCACCTGAAGTAATCGGAACCGACGTTCCCGCCTTCACTTCGGCGAGTCCAACCGGTTCGTACATATCGACCTCGACCCACATCGTATTGAACTGCTCCATCACGTTGCAAATCTGGCGTGCTGCGAGCGGCTTGAAATGGAAGTTGAGATCGAGTGCTATCTGCACTTCGCCCTTTGTGCCCTCTTCGAACGCACCGATGTACTTTTCGATGTGATCGAGCGTCTGCCACGTTACGTTCTGGTCGGTTGCGCCAACGCCGAATCCGCCGACATAGCCGTGGGCATCGGGTCCGGGGTAGTTGATGTTGGTCTTGAGCGCTTTGAAGCCTTTTTCTCGAACCTCGGCACCAAGCTCAGTTACTGCTTCGAAAGAATCAAGCGGTGGGACGCCGATTAGTTCGTGCTCCCTGACCCGTGATGATCCGCAGTGCGACCAATAGACCTGCTGGCTCTTACGAGTCGGGCCACCAAACAGCGAGTAGACCGGGACACCGAGCGCCTTGCCCTTGATGTCCCACAACGCCAGTTCGATTCCGGCAATTGCCTTGGCAGCGATTCCACCGGGCGACTGACGTGCCATGCGGTACATGTCCCAGTAGCGCATCTCGACTGCTAGCGGGTCTTGCCCCAGAAGAATCGGCAGAAAGTCGGTTACCGTGCCGATGACTCCGTACGGATTTCGGCCGTCCGACATCTCGCCGTACCCGGTTAGTCCTTCGTCGGTTCGAACTGCAACGTATTGCCAGGGTCGCCATCCGGCATCGACTACGAAGGTTTCTATGGCGGTAATTTTCATGAGTGGGACTCGGGGTTGATTGGGGTTGTAGTGGCAGCCGGGAGTTTAGAGGAGATTTGACGGGTTGCAAGTGGGAACGACCTTGATCTCCGTATTCAACCTCAGTTGGGAACAACTGTCGTCGTGTGGGAACAATTGTCATCCTGAATTCATTTCAGGATCTTTCTAGCTTAATTGCAGCGGAAACCCGAAACTCGGTGCATCTCTCGCGTTGGCCAACCGTAAAATTCCGGCACAAATGAGCTGCATTGGGGGAGAAAGATACTGAAATAAATTCAGCATGACAGTGGTCAGTTTCAGCATGACAGCGGCACGGATTCAACATGACAGTACTCAGGAATCAGCCAAAAGCCTGTTGAGATTTAACGTGCCTGTGCTCCTATGGTGTTTTCAGATTGTGAATGTTGCAAATGGTCGTGGCTTTCCCATTGAACGCATATATTGTGTTGGCACCATCTGCATTTTTGGCTGGAGGAACAATTCGGCATGTCGAGTAAATCGGTAGCAACCCCCGATAATCAGGGCGTGACGTGGGTTGAACTTTTCTTCGATCTAATATTCGTGTTTTCGATCACCCAGCTTGTGGGTCTGATGCACCACGGATTCACCTGGCTTGCCGTTGGGCAGGTGGCCATGGCGTTCTGGTTTGTTTGGTTTGCCTGGGGGCAGTTCACGTGGGCGTTAAACGCTGCGAACACTCGCCACAACAAGGATTCAACGATTCACGCTTGCGGCCGGGGCCGTTGCCTTCGTCATGGCGGTGACTATCCCGGATGCGTTCCACGATCGGGCTTTCCTATTCGCTCTCTCCTATGTTGGAGTGCGACTGATGGGCATTTCGATATTCATTGTCGCTTCATGGCATGACTCGGCACAGCTAAAAGCAGTG
>CAVOCL010000115.1:0-6400 GCA_963694185.1 Dehalococcoidia bacterium | reverse complement strand
CCGAACTCTGCGAACAAGTAGCCGAAACACTGCGAGGGCGGGGCATGGACGTTGTCGGACTCGGTTGCGACGTAACAAACGAAGCGCAAGTGGATGCTTTAGTCGAGCGTGCCATGAACGACACAGGCCGACTCGATATCGCCGTCTGCAACGCCGGCGGATCGTTCACGACCAGTTACCCGCCAAACGCCAATATCGACGAGTTCAGGAAAACGCTGGAGATCAACCTGACCGGCACCTACATCACCGCCCAATCGGCGGGCAGGGCGATGATCCCTGCGAAACGAGGGTCGATCATCACGCTCGGTTCAATCGCTTCCACGCTGGCCATGGACCCTCGAATCTACAACTCCGAGTTCAAGCGGTCGGGTCCGCCATATATCGCGGCTAAAGGCGGAGTGTTGAACTTGACGAGAGCCATGGCGGCCGAGTTCGGCGAGCACGGAATCACAGCGAACTGCATCAGCCCCGGACAGATTCCCCGAACCGATACGAACAAAGATCAGGTCGAAACCTTCCGCAAAATGATTCCGCTCCAAAGAACTGGCCTCTCGCAGGACTTAAAAGGAACAGTAGCTCTCTTAGCCTCGGATGCCGGAGCCTGGATTACAGGCCAAGAATTCCGCATCGACGGAGGCTGGTCAATCTGGTGATGCGAGGCATCTTTTTCTGTGTGCAGGCGGGCTAGCCGGGAATGATCGGTGTGGGGGGTGCTTGGGGGCCGGTGCCGGGGGCTGAGTGGGAGTCCTTTCCCGAGTCCCGATTTCCATCGGGATAAATTCCGTCCTCGGAGCCGAGGGATCTGGGGTTGGGACGCGCTGTTTGTTATCCGTGGCACGCTTTCATTCCGGACTACGTTCAGAACCTAATTAAGCTGTCGGATTACCCGTAACCCGACTACTTTGTGCCATCTGGGCTGCACCTACCACAGCCAGCCTGCGCAACTGCCCGATTAAGACCCACCCGGTAGGTGCGTAATGCTCGTGCCCCTATTCGTTTACGTATCGCTCTCACACCTGACCGCTTGCTTGCTCTAGCTGAGGCCCTTCCTAAACCCGATGGCCCACCAGATCGCATGCTGCGAATCCGTGCCCTAGCACGATTTGGCGTTTCATCTGCACTCGCTGTCTGTACATTCGAACCCTGAACCGCAATGGCAAGCATGATCGCTATTACAGCCGGTGTCGCCATTCGCCGAGCCACGGTTCCCAGTAAGCCTCTGAACCAATGCGGTGTCACGGTGTGGCCGATCACAAGCTGAGGGTCAAGACCATGGGCAAGCAGCGCCTGCTCATCTCCCGATTTCACTGCATCAAGCTCGCACTCAAGAAGATCAAATGAACGCAGTGCCTTCTCAGGGTTGTTTTTGAATTTGGCAAGCAATGAACTGTCGGAGAATAGTGCTGTGACAGCGGAATTTATTCGTTCAGTCATATTGTTCTTTTGGCTTCAGTGATTCCTATTCGAGCGGCAGAGTTAGGCATTTCAATCCGCCACCCGCCTTGTGGAATTCGCTCAATTCCAGAGTTATTGCACGGTATTCGAGCCTTTCTATTGAGTCAATCAACGAACCGGATATCTTGCCAGTGATAAACGTCTTACCAATCGTTATCCCGTTACAGGCGAACCGTTCTGCATCTTCTGTGGCGATCGGAATAATCTCCTTTTCCAACACGGGACTGCCTTCGAGCGAGGCCAATCCGTTCTCAAAAGCCGATTCGAACACGAGGTAGCCCGAGTCGCCAATCCTTCCCAGGGCCATGTCGAGATGCAGGTACTTTCGGTCGATTAGCGGAAATCGGTGCAACTGTGATCCGGTAGTCAGATCAAGAATTTTCTCGAGATAATTTTCACCCGTTCCATCTGAGCCGGGCTTGAGCCCGCAGGCAAACGAACCGTCGTGCAGCCGTATCGTGTTACCGCCATCGACAGTTCGATTCGGCGGAATCGACTCGACCGTAAAGCCATCCGATTTCAACCAGTCGGCAAAATTTCGTGGCTCGAGCACTCCGCGAGGGCCGTCGTTGCGCAGTACGAGGGCGTGTTTGTTTTGAAGGACTATTGCGCCGTCAGCAGTGAACACCTGAGCTGGTGAGTGGGGTGAAGCTGTCAGTATCTCGACTTCGGCTCCAGCATCGACTATCGCCTCAACCATGTCGTTCCACTGCTCTCGGGCACGCCCAACATCGACTGACTCGTCGTAATTCATCCATGGATTGAACATGAACGTCGAATCGAAATAGTCGGGAGGGCATACGAGGAAGCGTTGCATGTTGAAGATACGGCCTTGTTCTGGCCTCGACTGCCTAAACCAGCCCAGCCGCGCCCATCGCAGCCCGAATGATCTCCCGGTCACCATCCGAAACTGCTGGATTTGGTGAACGTGGCGCACCACCGTCATAGCCCAGAATATCTAGCGCAGCCTTAATCCCCGCCGCTCCACGACTAAGAATCTGGTGGTCAGCCTCGATAATCCTAGTTTGAATCTCTTGTGCTGTTTTAAGATCGCCACTGGCGACGCTTGAAATTATGTTGTGCACATCACCCGGCCCAACATTACCGTACATGAGGCACGCCCCGTTAGCGCCAATCGCACTCATCGCCAGAACGATCAACCCGTTCCCAAGCCAGAACGGCTTATCAGTGGTCACAAAGTTACGAACTCGCGCCTCAAACCGAACGTTGCCCGAAGCGATGTAACCCCACACATTGTCGACATCGATTAGATCGCCGATTACTTCAGGCTCAGCCCCAACCGGAGCCTCTCCTCCGGCGAACATGCCCGGAGCCATCTGGTGAATGATCACCACCGGGGCAGGCACATGAGGAACAACCTGCTCAAAGTAAGCCGAAACATCGGAAGCAAGGCGAGGAATTCGGATACGAATCATTTCAGCGCCGGCATCCACCAGATCCTCGGCCAACCGAATCGTTTCGGTAACCGAAGAGCTATCGACCCCACCCACGATGAACTTTTCGCCGTTACGAACGTCGTTCACGGTACGAACGATCTCAAGTTTCTCTGTTTCCGAAAGAAACTGCTCCTCACCGTTCTCTGAATTCAATACGAACCCAGAAAGCGGCGTCTTCAGCCACTTCTCGACGTTCCGTTCGATAGCAGCATGATCAACAGAATCATCGGCCTTGAAAGGAGTCGGACTAGGAGCAACAACGATCGGATTAGAAGTTGGAATCGGCAAAAGGCTTGGCCTTGTTTTTTTAGTGAGGTGTAGTCGGTTTGGAATTGGCGAACTCTGGTTGAGCTCGAGTTGATGGCAACGATTGTGCCACTCACAGTGAGACCTGACACCCGCCATCACTGTCATGCTGAATTTATTTCAGTATCTTTCTCTCCCCCCTTGCAGCGTTTCTGCCGTCAGAGGTTCAGAGCCATCGTTGGCAGGCGAGCTAGTGAACTCCTCGCACGGCGATACGGCTCCGACTCTCCCCTTATCCCTTCTCCCTCAGGGAGAAGGTTAGGTTGAGGGGGAACGCCAACGGTAGACACCATTTGCTAAAGGAGCGCGTCCCCCACCCCAGATCCTTCGACTCCGATGACTTCGCTCAGGAAATCGAGCGGTGGCGTCGCCACAAAACGAGCCCCCTGCACTTACTGATCGATTACTGAACCGTCTGCGTGCAGCCGTGTAATCACTTCTCGTGGCGTCTCAGGACACATCTCAATAGCATCCGGCTTCAGCTCTATCCCAATCCCCGGCGCATCCGAAATCACCAAGTACCCGTTGCCATCGTGCTCAGCCATTCCCGTAACCATGTTCGTCTTCGGCGCCACATCCTCGCCTATCGGGTACTCCTGCAAAGCGAAGTTCGGAGCCGTAGCAGCGATCTGCAAGCAGGCAGCCGTAGAAACCGGCGAAAGCGGATTATGCGGAACAACGCCCACATGGCGCGCCTCGGCAAGCGCCGCAATCTTGCGAGCGCCTGAAATTCCGCCAACCAAACACACATCGGGCCGGATGTACTGAACGGCGTTGCGCGACAGAGCCATTTCAAACTCCCAGATCGACGTGTACCGCTCACCAGTTGCGATCGGAATGTTGATCTTGCTCGCTACGTACTCCATCTCGTCGAAGTTATCTGGCGTTATCGGGTCTTCAAAGAAATACGGGTGGAACTCCTCGATACCCAGACCCAGCTGTACTGCCTCAGCCGGAGTCATGCGCCGATGAATCTCAATACAAAGATCGACCCCCGTGCCAACAGCCTCACGATATCCACTAACCGTCTCGATAGCATCGCCAATCTTGTCGGCATGCGTCTTGAAATAAGGCACGTCACGATCTTCATCTAAGAACGGAGTCAGGTGACCAACAGCCGTGAATCCCTCTTCCTTCGCCGCAACAATGCCGTCGGTCAGCACCTCAGTCGTATCGCCAAATACGTGGTAGTAAACGCGGGCTTTGTCGCGAACCTTGCCGCCCAACAGCTGATGCACCGGGGTATCGAAGTGCTTGCCCATGATGTCCCACAACGCAATGTCGATAGCACTCAGCGCACCCATAATCGCCGCGCCACGGAAGTGCGAGAAGCGGTACATGTACTGCCAGTGATGCTCGATTCGAAGTGGGTCTTCCCCGATCAAATATCGCCCAAACTTCTCGATCGCAGAATAGGAAGCCTCTAAAAATCCCCACGCTCCCGACTCGCCGAGCCCGGTAATTCCAGCATCGGTCTCGACCTGCACCAGCAAGTAGCGATCCAACATCAAGGGGGTAACTTTAGTAATTTTCAAAGCGAGCTTCTTTTTTCAGGACAATAATGTTGCATCCCGAGATGACTGCAACATGGCGAATGGATAAGACGCTGGCGATACTAAGCCCGATCCGCCAGCTCTGCCACGGTCAGCCAACATCCGTAGGCTCAGTCCTCCTCTAATGGATTCAACAGAAAACGAAAATGTGCCTCAGGCACTCCTAGGCACTACGCCCGTCGGAATTCCCTTGAGAACACCAATGCCGTAACCGCCACCGGTGTCCCCAGAAGCGCGCTAATCACAAGCGCCTCCTCGTTACCCAGCCACTCAGCCACGGCACCGCCAAACAGCCACCCCAGCGGGAACGTATTGATAGCGATCACGTAAAGACTCATCACCCGACCCCGCATCTTTTCGGTTGCAGCCTGCTGGAACATCGTCAGCACCGAAGTCACCCATGGCATCGAAATCAAGCCCATCACGAACAGCACGCTAAGACTTATTGGAACCGATCGCGAGAATCCGAAAACGACCATCCCGGTGTCCCAAACCAGCCCCAACCCAACCATCATATATGCGTGCCGATGGTGAATTCCAAACACCGAAACGACGACCGCCCCGATCAATGCCCCGGCACCGAATGCCCCGCCCATCAACCCGAATCCGGTTGCACCGATATCCAGCACATCGTCTGCGTAGACCGGCATCAACGGGAATATCGCCACGCCGAACAGGTTCTGGGCCATCACCAGAATAGTCAGCAACATCAGCGGCGGAGTGTTCCGCGCGTAACGCAGCCCCTCGGTCATCTGGCTGATGAATGACGGCTTCGATTCCGCCCCATCAGTTGCGACCCGCTCCGGTTCCCGCACCCGAAGCAAAAGCATCAACCCGAATACGTTCCCAACAACCACCATCCAGAACACCGTGTGGGCCCCAGAAGCAGCGATTACGAACCCAACGATCACCGGGCCGAACATCTCGCCGGTCGTCTGTGCTACCGAAAGTATGCCGTTGGCGTTCGATAGCCGATCCGAACGAACGATGTCGGCGATCAGCGCGTAGAAGGCAGGTCCGTACAGCGCACCACCGATCCCGCCAATTATCGATACGACAATCATGTGCCACGCCACGAGCAATTCGGTTGATATGAGAATTGCTGTAACGGCAGATGCTGCAGCTATCAGTGCGCCAGCAGCAATCATCAGGTTTCGGCGACCAAAGCGATCGGAAATCACCCCGCCCAGCAGAGCGAGCGCAAAAATCGGGATCGCCCGCACCCCGGCAACAAGCCCGATCCATAGCTGCGACTGGGTTAGTTCAAATACCACCCAAGAAGCCGCGGCCCCACGCATGAAAATGCCCAAATCGAACGTCGCCTGGCTGATGACAAGCGCACGAAACTGAGCGTCGGCCAGCACATCGGCAGCTTTTGGGCGAAATTTCATTTACGTGAGTGCCGATACCAGCTGTTCAAGAACAATAGCCACGCCATCGTCATCGTTCGAAGCTGTGCTGTACTTCGCCAGCGAGTGAATTTCCGGTATTGCGTTGGCTACCGCAACCGACCATCCACAGTCGCGTATCAAATCGATATCAACGAAATCATCGCCAAACGAAAGCACGTCTTCGAGCGGAATGTCGGCGGTCTTGAGCAGATCAGCCACCGCACCAGATTTACTCGCC
>CAVOCL010000114.1:0-6490 GCA_963694185.1 Dehalococcoidia bacterium | reverse complement strand
TGCTTGCGAACGGTGACCTTCGTGTCGTCAGGGAACTCGGAGTAGTCGACGCCGTTCCACGGTCGCTTGTTGCCATCAACATTGCCCTGCCGCAGCTTCGGCGTGTGCCCCGGGACTTCCGGTGCAGCCTCGGGAATTTTCGATTCGTCGATGCCTTCAAGGAAGCGCTCGTCGGGGTCGTACGGGCAGTGTGGTCCGGGGAATCCGACCATCATGGCGAACGGCTGGTCAGCTCCGTATTCCTCGATAAATTTCACTGCCTCCGAGCCTACGAATCGATCCCACGAATGCTCCCACGGAATTTCGTGAATCACTGCGCCCTTGTTCTCGTGGTAGCCGGGCATTTCGTTGCCGTGCAGCTTCTTCAGACCGTGTCGACGCAGGTAGTGATAGTAGTCGTCACGCACCTCGAGCCAGCGTTTGTCTTCGCAAATAACCCGGTACTGGAACCCTCGCCGTTCGTCCCACGGATAGAAGTGCATCTTGCCGATGCCGGCGGTGTAATAGCCGTTTTCGCCCAGTATTTCGGGCCATGTGCGCAGTCCAGCGTCTCGCCAGTCGGCGCGCAGGTTGTGAAGATTGCCGGTCACGCCATTTCGCAATGCGTTCATGCCGGTGAGCAGGGCCGTTCGGGCGGGAACACAGATTGGTGATGCCGAGAACGAGTTGGTGTAGCGCACGCCGTTTTCGGCGATCGAGTCGATATTCGGCGTGTTGAGCCAGTCGGCTCCGTTGCAACCGGCGAAGTCGGCTCGGAACTGGTCGGGGAACAGGAAAACGATGTTGGGTCGCTTTGAATCTTCTGGCAAGGCGGGTACTCCAGCGGATAGACGAATCTGCCGGAAGACTAAGCCAGTTCCAACCCACTATCAAGCCCACTAGTGGGCATTTTTTTTGAGGGCAACGATGAGCCTGTTTACGATGCGCCCTTTGGCTAAATTTTGTAACTTGTGAATCGCATATTCTTCAAATCCTTAGTAATCGCCGAACATTGACTGAAATCCGTCCTCAAAATAATGCCCGCTCGCGGGTTAAACTCGGCCAGACGAATTTGGAAGTAAGCCCAGTCGGTACCGGCACATGGCAGTGGGGTGGTGCGTTTTACTGGGGTTACGGGCGGTCGTACACCGATGAGGATCTTGCAGGTGCTTTTTCGGCGAGCATTGAGCACGGAATCAACTGGTTCGACACCGCCGAGGTATACGGGCGGGGTCGTTCGGAGATAATTCTCGGTCGCCTGATCAACGGCCAGAAAATACTCAACAACGGATCGGAAGAAACACCAGCACCGCTGGCTGCGACGAAGTTCTTTCCGTATCCGTGGCGACTGCATCGTTCTTCGTTGCGCCGAGCGTTAAACGCCAGCCTACGTCGGCTCGAAACGAAATCAGTCGATCTTTATCAGATTCACTTTCCGCTTCGACCACGCGGCTACGAATACTGGCTCGACGCCCTTGCCGAGGCTGCGCAAGACGGTCTGGTGAAGGCCGTTGGAGTTTCGAACTATTCTGCTGAGCAAACGAAGCGAGCGCACGATTTACTGGCAAAAAAAGGCGTAGTTCTGGCATCGAATCAGGTCGGATATAGCCTGTTGAACCGTGTTGTCGAATCGAACGGAGTTCTCGATACGTGCCGTGAACTGGGCGTATCGCTGATCTCTTACGGGCCGCTCTCGGAAGGATTGCTATCAGGCAAGTACCGCACTGAAAATCCTCCACCGCTGCTTCGACGATTACGTTGGGCGAGAAAACGCCTAAAAATGCTGCCACCACTGATTTCGCTGATGAACGATATCGCAAGCGTCCACAATGCTTCTGCTTCTCAGGTTGCGCTGAATTGGCTCATCGAAAAGGGCACGCTGCCGATTCCGGGAGCGAAATCTGCAAAGCAAGCCGCGGGCAACGCATCGGCAATGACCTGGCGGCTGGCGGACGATGAATTCTATTCGCTAAACGAAGCGACGAATCGCTACGTTTAGCGAATAGCTCTACCGCCCTCGAATTAGCCTTAGGCCTCTGCCTCGGTGGCTTCAGTAACTTCAGCTTCAGCCACGGGAATCACAGCATTTAGCTGCTCGCTCAAGGCCTCGGGATCGTTTGACGACACGAACCACATCACAGCCGCGCTTTCGTCAGTCTTGGCGATATCCAGTTCTATTCCTGTGCTAACGCCAAGCACGCTCCACATCTGTAATTTTGTTCGGCTTCTACTTTTCGCCTGACTTGCAACTCGCGTCATTCTCGACTTTGGTTCGGCCACTCTTACAGCGGTTATATCGGCGATGCTTACCGAAGCTGATTTCATTCCGAGTCTGATATCGAAAATGCCATTTTCACCCGGAATTACTCGCAGGCTCATCATCACGTAGTTGAACATCACGTAGAGCGTAATGAGCGAACTCGTGCCGAACGCAACGTAAAACGCCGCCGCTCCGCCGCCCGAAACTACTGGTTCGCCAACCAGTCCTTTTACGGCAACTCCGGTCAATATGCCAGCGGTCGCCCCGAGCAGCAACCCGAGAAACCCGAACGCACGGCCCGATGCTCTGACTTGCTGGTAATAATTTTTCTGCTGTTCATTCATGTTGTTAACTATTGAATCACGTCTTTGATCGGCAAATTAGCGGATCAGTTAATAATTTGGCCATGTTTACCCAATGTGCACCAAAAAACAATACGGCGGGCATATACGTGTTTTTACGGTAGGCTCGCAATTCGCACATTGTTATATTGATCGTGGCGAAGCAGAAGCGGTGTTCGACCCGTTCTATCGTGTCGAATCGGACAACGTTAAAAGAGTTCCCGGCACTGGCCTTGGATTACATGTCGCCAGAACCATCGTCAGGCAACACGGCGGCGATATAACCATCGTGCCGGGCGAAACATCTGGTTCGACATTGCGAATAACGTTGCCTCTAGAAGCACGCGGCTAAAACACATTCCGTGAGCGTTGTTTTTCAGCGAGGGATTACAGGTAGCACGAGGTGCGAAGGTCGATCCGCCGAATGGAAAATCGTCTGTTGAGCAGTGCGCAGTTCGGCATCCGACCAGTAGTCTTTTCCCGTATTGTGGTTTCGGTCGAAGTTCGGAAAATCTGAACTTGAAACATACAGCCTCAACTTCTGACCCGGCTTGAACATGCAGCCGATTGGGTTCAACTTGATCGTGTATTCAACCACTTCACCGGGCTCTAGCAACGTCGGATTCTCGTAGCCGTTTCGGTACTGAGCACGCATGATTCCGTATGTCAGGTTCACAGCCAACCCATCTTCATGAACGATGGCGAGTTTGGCTGTGAAGTCGGTGTCGAGCCCATCAGTTTTGGCCCACAACTTCAATGAAACAGGGCCAGTTATTTCGAGTTCTTTGTCGAACACAGGGAAGTCGTAAACCAGAATGTCCTCACGATGATCGTGCGGCGCCTGATCGACCGGTGCAGCCTGCGAATCGGCACGCATAAGGCTCATTACCGGGTCACGAGGATCGTAGCTGTACTCGTCTTGCTCAGTTTCGCTTGCCGCTGGCTTTTCGAGCGACAACGATCCATCGCCCCCGACAGTGTTTGCACCGCTCTGGGAGTGAAGATAGAAGTTGGTGTACTCCGTTCTAGCCAGCGGCCATTCGTTCTCGCCACGCCACTTATCTTCGCCCAGCACCCACATCTGAACCGGTGCTTCGTCTGCCAGTCCGTTGTCGATGCCTTTGAGATCGAAGTCGTACCAGCGGGCGATCAAATCGGCGTAGGTCGTTGCGGCGTCTGGCCCGTAGTCGATCGGACCTATCTTGCCGACGTACTGCGTCGCGTCGTGGCCCCATGGCCCGATGATCAATCGATGCTTGTCGCGCAGTTCTTCGGGGCCATTTTTAGTGAGACCTTCGAAGTTATCGATGGTTCCGATCAGTCGATCCCACCAGCCAGTGATCTGGTAGATCGGTGTTTGAACCTTTGAGTGAATATCGCCGAAATGCTGAAACTCACCGTTCTGATTTCGGTGATACGCCTGCAGCTGCGGGTCGAGTTCGGAAAAAACCGATCCGGGGATCTCGCCCAACGGCAGCCACCACATGTACTTGCCGCGCTCAACGCCATCCCAACGCTTTCCAGCCTCAGCAGGAGTCGTTGGTCCATCGGTAAGTTCAGCCCGTCGACGCATGTCGGCACCCATCATGTAGGTCCAATCGAGCCGACGGCCTGTTTCGAAGATGCCAAAGTTGATATCGAGTATATTCTGCGACATTCCGCTTGCGAGAGTTGAAGTGAGGCTTGGCGGCTGTGAATCGAGCATCATCCAAATAGCCCAACTGGCGTTCGAGTGCCCCCACGTGCCTACCCGGCCGTCGCTCCACTGGAGCTTCGCCGCCCACTCGATGGTGTCGTAACCATCGGGGGTGTCGTGGGTTTCGGTACGTTCACGCCACATCCACTCATAGTCGCCGTCTGACGCGTAGCGACCCCGGAAGTCCTGCATCACCACGCAGTAGCCGCGTGCGGCGAGATCGGTGGCTGTTTCGATGTAGCGGGGTGTCAGTTTCTGGTACGGCGTACGACAGACGAGCGTTGGGTACTTGCCGTTGTCGGCAGGGTGATAGACGTCGGCACGCAATGTCACGCCGTCGCGGGTGACGAGTTCGAGGTTACTTTCTGCAGCAACTTCGAGCGGAGATGAGTTCGGGTAGCTTTTGTTGGATGTGGTCATGAGTTAGGTTTTCTTCGATTGAAAAAACAGGATTTACTGTCATCCTGAACTTGATTCAGGATCTGCGAAAAGGGGCGGACGGACCGGGTTGCGCCCTATCCCTTAGGCCACGGAACTTTCATCATTTCCTCGCCCCAAATTAGCTCGCCGTTCCATGCCTGCCGCGCTTCAACTTCCCGCGGGCCTTTCATTTCAGCGGTAGTGAGGCGGGCCCCAATGTGGACCATCACCAACTGCTTCACACCGGCCTCTTCGGCCGTTTCGGCTGCGCCTCGAATCGATGACGAGGCATCTGCGTGATCGGTGCTCTCCATGTGATCGTGCGATTCCCAGCACATCATCATCAACACATCGGCGCCTTTCGCCAATTTGGTCACGGACTCGCAGGGGGCCGTATCGCCAGTTAGAACGACCGAACCGTCGGGCGTGTCGATTCTGTATGCGAGCGAGTCGAGGTACGGCTGAACGTGATCGGCAGGGGCTGCGGTTACTTCCCACGTGGAACCAGATTTTATGAGCCCCGGACCCATGTTGTGAGCATCGACATCGGGCTTAGTGCGCGGAAGAATACCGCCACGATCTTGAAAGGTAATCTGCGAAACGGGGTGGTGTACGCGGGCTTTCCAATCGTGGGCGAAGAGTCCGTTGTCTTCATTAAGAATGCCGTCAGTAAACTCCTCGGTTAGCTTGGGACCGTAAACGTTCAGCGTTTTATCACGAGGAACCATTTGGTCCCAGCGAGTGAGAATAAACGTTGGGAAGTCGGCATCGTGATCGAAGTGGTGATGGGTGAAGAACACATCGTCTATTTCAGTTGTTGAAATCCCATTTCGTGCCAGCTTCCAGGTGGTTGCGGGTCCGCAGTCAAACAGTAGCTTTTCGTCTCCAACTTGAACCACGTACGACGAGCCGAAGCGATCGTGCAAGGGAGTGGGCGTGCCACAGCCAATGATTGTCACTTCAGGTGTTAACGGCTTTTTTGCGCCCATGCTCGCTCCACTGCTGCTGAGTTTCTGAACCAGATGAATATCAGTCCGCAGGGTACAGGAGTGCGTCGGCGGGAGATGGCCTCACCTTTTTGTCATTGCGAGGAGTGAGGAACGAACGACGTGGCAATAACGTGGCAGCCGGAAGTACCCGCATTTTCCAGTTACATCATTGAACTGATCGGATCGATACGCCCGTTGCTGTCAGGAGCAGAGTTGACTAAGTTGCAGGATTATTCAGCGGGCACGCTGATTGCCACGTCGTCCCTCCTCGCAATGACAGAGACCTGGCGGTTACACCAAAAACAGCCGAGCCAACCGCCAGCACCAACCAACAGCTTCCATCGCTCAGAAAAAGTGGCCTAGCCACCTACCCGGCGGCGTCCGATGGGCCTGCGATCTCGGCAGCCCCGGCCATCGCCATTTCCAGCATCTGGATCATCCGATCCTGGAACATCTTCACCTGCTCTATAACTGCCATCAACTCGTCGATCCAATCGTTATCGTCACGATCGAGCTCAACGCGAATCTGCATGTGACCAACGTCAACACCCAGTCCGAGCGTCTTCTGTAGCGGGGCTCTAGCACCGCCAGTTGGATTCTTCAGCGAAAGCGTGGCCCGAGTTTCGTTGGCGCTCACCAGTTCGATTCCAGCAGCTTCAGCCATCACACGCATGCGGGACGTCTTCATCAGCAGTTTCACGTGAGTCGGCATCGGACCAAATCGATCACGAATCTCTTCATCGAGATCCGCTATTTCCGACTCATTCTGGATTCGGGCAAGTCGCTGGTAGATCGAAAGCCGCTG
>CAVOCL010000113.1:0-6539 GCA_963694185.1 Dehalococcoidia bacterium | reverse complement strand
TATATGATGCCGCTGCGCCACTGAAGGCGTTGAGCACATGACACTGGAGCGGCACGTTGAAAATCACCGATGTTGAAGTAATTAAGTGGAATCCGGGCACCGGCAAAAACTTCATCTACATAAAGCTTTCGACCGACGCAGGTATTACCGGTTGGGGCGAGGCGTACTCGCAGTCGGATCGTGACACGCAGGTTGAAGCACATGTTGACCAACTTGCTCGCTATCTAATCGACAGGGATCCGTTTCACATACGGCATTTCATGCATGTCGCCCACGAAGACTTCGCAACAAAACGTTCAGCTATGGACCTGCACTGTGCGTTGAGCGGAATCGAAATAGCGATGTGGGACATCGTTGGCAAGGCCCTTGATCAGCCGATCTACAACTTGATAGGCGGACCTGTTCGACCGAATATTCGGGTGTACGCGAACGGCTGGAGCGGCGGTTCACCTGATGAAACGGCTCAGAAAGCGGCAACTATCGTCGCAGAACGTGGCTTCAATGCGCTGAAGTTCGATCCTTTTCCAGGCCCTTGGCGGGAGTACGTGAACCGTGACGAACTCGCAGAAGCAGTGTCGACGGTCGGGAAGGTTCGTGAAGCTGTTGGCCCAGATGTAGAACTGCTAATCGAAGTGCATCGTCGATTGGCGCCGATGAACGCTATTCGCGTTGCGAAAGAGATGGAGCAGTACAACCCCTACTGGTTCGAAGAGCCCTGCCCTCCCGACAATATCGACGCTATTCGAGAGGTGAAAGACAACACGACGATTCCGATCGTGACCGGTGAGGCGCATTACACCCGCAACGGGTTCCGAGAGATTTTCGACAAGCGTGCGGTCGACATTATTAACCCTGATATCTGCAACACTGGCGGAATTCTCGAGATCACTCAGATCGCAGCGATGGCTCAGCCGCATTACATCGGCATCTCGCCACACGGCTACAACTCGACGTCGATCGGTCTTTCGGCTGGGGTTCACGCCTCCGCCACAATGCCAAATTTCTTGATCTATGAATATTTTGTGAATGTCGAAGAAGTGTGCCGTAGTTTCACAAGTGGTTATCTAGACCCTCACGACAGCTATATCGAATTGCCAACGGCGCCGGGTTTGGGAATTGAGATCGACGAGGCTAAGTTGGCCGAGCATCCATACAAACCGTTCCCACCGCGACCGATTCGCACGGTCGAGGATGAGCGTCAGTGGCACTGAACCCGGTGGGGTGGCTGGCATACCACCTGTCCTGAGTGGAGTCTTCGGAATCGAAGGATCTGGGGTTGGGACGCGCAGAGTATTGTGACCGGTTCCACGTTTGCATTCCCCCTCAACCTAACCTTCTCCCTAAGGGAGAAGGAATTAGGGGAGATGGTGACAGTTTGGTGGGCTGATTTGTACATATGCTCCAGCGCTGTCACTGATTGCCACGTCGGAGGCCGCCTCGCAATGACAAAAATGTCTTCCACAGAATTAGCCCGGTTAACGTAAAAAACCTCGTCCTTTATGGGCGAGGTTTTTTATTTTCAGTACGCAACGACGAACCGTTACCGAACCAGCTGGAGGTATTAGCTGAGTCGGTAGCTACGGCGAGACTTGATCGCGCTGTAGTGGCTGTGCCGTGCTACTTGGTCTCCAAGTAATCGGGCTTGGTTCAGCTCTTTCGGCGACACTAAACGTGTGTCGAATGCGTGGCCAAGCCGTCCAATTGCGAGACGGATGACGTTAGTCAATTTGAATTCTCCGCGAAAACTACTAAACGGATTAAGTACCGCTTAGCGTCCTACCAGTGGACTTCGTTATTACCCATCCGGTGGACTTCCTTAATAATATCACGAATTTCGACGAATACCGTCATGTGAACGCTTGAACACAACGCCATACGTGCTATAATCGTGGGTAGAGTGCTATTATATTACGATTTTAGGCGTACGTGCTCTCTAACATGAATGATTACGGTCGATTGTGATCAATTTCACGAATATGCTAAGTAATTTAGCTAGTCTTCTATGTGATCGCGTGACAACTGCCGAGATTTGCCGCTCGGAGTTACGTTTAACGATGATTTTGAGAACGAATTAGCTGGTTTAGCCGTGTGTTAGCCGCTGTGTCGATTCGGCGCTGCTGGCTATTTCATCCCAGTCCCAAAGCTGCGGAATCGTGTCGATTTTCGCCCACATGTCTTGTTGGTCCGAGAAATGCGGACTTGCCGGATGGCCGGATGAACCCAGCGGTACGATCCAGCGACCGTTGCTCCAGTTCGATGGATCGTGGATGTATCGGTTTATCGGGCCTGATTTAATTGCGAATTCAGCTGGTGTCGGGCTTCCGCTGGCGAACGGAACATCGCCATCGCCTGATGCCTCGACCCTGGGCGGATTAAGTTGATCGGCTGCTTCCGGGAATGCTCCGCTTAAAGGATGAACGTGTCCTGTCTTGTGCAGGTCGCCCCAACGCCACTTGCTTACATCGTCGCCAAAACGGCCTACGAGATAGTCGACACCGGCCTTGAACGCTCCCTCGACGAGATCATCGGTCTCGAAGCCATAGTTCGCTTCCGAAAGCGATCCTTCGCCCAGCCTGCGGATGAAGTCGGGTTTGAGCTGTCGACGAAGTTGATCTTCAGCCCCGGCATCGACAGCTTCGCCGGTCACGCCTCCGGCCAACGAGCCGAACGCACGTATTGCCAGAAGTTTGTTGAGTTCTCGGGTAGAGGCGCCATAAATGGCAGCCGCGGTTGAATCTTCCTTTAGATCGTGATCCCAGTTGCCAAGTAATCCTGAAGCGTTGGCATAGATGCCGTCGAGCCCGCTCAGAGCCTGAACGGCGCTACTGAGCGCCGCTGCCGGTATCGACACGGTGTCGGCGTGGATCGACGACATGTCGGCAACAGTTGCTTTGCGATCTTTAAGATCTTCGATGCGGCCTCGTATTCGTTTTGCTCTGTAGTCGGTGCCGTACATATTGGTTAGATAGTGCTCGTAATCATGGTCGACCACTCGCTGGTTGCAGGTGACTATCCAGCCGGAGTCAGGGTTTTTCGAGCGAGGAAGATCGGGATTCGGAACGAAACCATTCCATTCGTGTTCGCCCGTCCAGCCGGGAATTGGGCCCCATCCATTGACCGACTCACGAGACGGTACGCGCCCTTTGAACAGATATCCGAAGTTCCCGTGCACGTCGGCATAGGGATAGTTGTTTACGCGGTCGGTCCACGTATCGAACGCTATTTCGAGCTCATCTGCCGATTGAGATTTCATTGCGCCGTAGGCAGCGTCGACCCAGCGAGTTCCACCGCGGGAGCCGGGATCGGAGATTGCAATGCCCCAGCCTGAATCGACACTTCCGGAGATGATCGGACCGTGATGCGTTTCAACGATCTCTACTTCTTCGGATTTGCCGTTTCGCACAGATATTTTTTCTACCGAACGAACCGCTTCGATCCAGCTGTCTTTGAATAGATACTCGACCTTGGTTCCAGATCGTCTTAGCTGCTCAACGAAAAGATCCTGCGTGTCGGCGCCGCCGTGAGTCATGCCCCAGCCCACGTGATCGTTGTGGGCGAAATGCATAGCCATCGGAACACCGGGTATCGAATGACCCAGCGTCTGGAAATCAGAGCTTTTCAGATGGACCTGGTAGTAGACGTTCGGAACCTCGAGTCCACGGTGGGAGTCACCGGCGACTAGTGGCAATCCCGACTCAGTACGATCGCCCGATATCGCCCAGCCGTTGGAACCACCCTCGGTTTCTCTGAGCGATTCTGTGGCGTTCACTACGTTGGTTAATTCTTCGATTGCGTTCAGCGCCTCACCGGAATATTCGGCTCCTGGAGGTACGGTCATTAGTGCGCCGGGTTGGCTTCCGGGTGAGATAGCGGCGGCACGTTCGGGTCCGATTTCCGCTGCGAGTTTTGCGAGCCAGAGTTTTGCCTGAAACGATCCTTCTGCGGTGTTTCGAACCTTGTAGACGAGGATGCAGTGCCAGTCTTCCCAGTGTTCTGGTTTGGTACCGGTGAGCTTGTATTCGACCGGGAGTGGGGCGCCAGAATCGATAAATGCGTTCACACCGGCTGTGTATGCGGTGATCATTGCCTTTGCTTCGGGGCTGCAGACATCGAGATCACGCTTCGAGACGATCTTCAGCGATCGACGTCGCATGAGTCTGTCTTGCGCCAGACCTCGAGCACCTAGATGCTCGGCTGATCGACCCAGACAGCGCAGCCTGTCGTAGT
The DNA here is from genome assembly GCA_963694185.1 of Dehalococcoidia bacterium. GTDB lineage: Bacteria > Chloroflexota > Dehalococcoidia > Lucifugimonadales > Lucifugimonadaceae > Lucifugimonas. The sequence continues at coordinate 2,312 of CAVOCL010000113.1, read as the reverse complement.
CCATCTGGAACAGTCGGTCCTGAGCGGTTGCAAAGCCCTGTGCGAAAAACAGATCGGCTTCGTTGTCGGCCGAAATGTGCGGAATCCCCCATTTGTCACGATGAATGGTTGCTTCACCAGCGATGCTAGGCAGTGTTAAATCCGATTCGACGTCGGGCAGTGCGTTTTTAAGATCGGCGTCGGTTATCTGGTTGGTCATGTTTCCCCTGAGGCGGCTGGTCGGCGACCAGTCGCTTTTTGGATTGGGATAAGGAGGACGGGGTTGCTCTCTGACAACTCGGCGTACTTTAGATGGCGGTTCGCCCGTGTCAAGGAACGTCAGGGCACAAATGCGGTTGACCGGAGCGAAAACGAGCAGATAATCGGCGGTGCGTGACCCGCGGGCTCTTGTTGGGGCCATAGGGTGACCGACGTATGCACACCACATCCATAGGAAACGAACTTTGAAGATTACTAGCGCTCGATCATGGGTAGTAAAAACGCCGTGGGACAATAACCCCGGGGCTGGCGAGATTCGAGAAAAGACCGACAGGACATTTGTGTTCATTCAGGTCGACACTGATGAGGGGATTACTGGCTGGGGTGAGATTACAACCTATCCCGGTCCTGTTGCGAACGGGGCAATTGCGGCGTTTGTCGATCAGATCGGCAGATGGCTTGTTGGCGAAGACCCGGCAGATATCGAACGCATCTGGGCAAAGATTTTCAGAGGCATGACGTATGTTGGCACCCGTGGCGCAACGACCGCGGCAATTAGCGGGATCGACATTGCGTTGTGGGACATTCGAGGCAAGGCACTGAACCAGCCGGTGTACAAGCTTCTTGGCGGTTCAGTGCGCGACAAGATTGCGCTGTATACCCACCCGCCAAGTGTTGATAATCCGGACGATATTGTTCAGCCGGTAAAAGACATCGTCGCTTCAGGTCATCGTGCCTTCAAGATGGATCCGATGATGGCGAATCTCCACGTCGGCAACGATTCGTTCCTCGATGGTGAAATCAGTATCGATGCCGAAAACACAGCGATGGATATCCTTGCTGCGGCTCGTGAGACGGCGGGTCCTGATATCGAGATACTGATCGACGCTCACGGTATGTACAACGTACCGACTGCTATTCGACTGGCGAATCAGATGGCCGAATGGGACATCTTCTGGTTCGAGGAACCGGTTCCAGTGGAAAGCTGGAAGGCGCTAAAACAGGTGAAAGAACAGATATCACCGTTGGTGTCGGTCGGAGAGCGGCTTCACACACGGTGGGATTTTGTACCGATTTTTGAGAACGGACTGGCCGATTACATCATGCCGGACGTTACGTGGACCGGTGGTATTACCGAGCTGAAGAAGATAGCGACAATGGCTGAGGCGTACTACATACCGATTTCGCCGCACGATGCGGCAGGCCCTATCAACGTGATGTCGGGTGCGCAGGTGATGATGACGGTTCCGAACTTCTACAAGCTTGAGACCAGCAGGTACGATCTTTCGGGCTACAACGTGATGATCGATCATCCGCTGGATATTCGAGAAGGTGATCTTTACGTTACTGATCGACCTGGAATCGGCGTGAATCTGGACCCCGAGTGGCTGGCGGCGCACGCTATCGACCCGACCAAGGAGTTTGCGGGTAAGGATTCTTAGACTTGGGAGTAACTTGGTAAATTTCGAATCCTCGACCGTAGCGAAGAGCTGCGGTCGGGAAATGAAGCGAGCGCAACAACGCTAACGCTCTTCCTTGCATCGAACCTGTATGGAAGTTCTTATAGGGAAGCAGGTGGGGTTGTTACGGTCGATGGCTTCTGGGCGCGTTATATCTCTGATCGTCGGCGTTTCAGTATTCGCTACGGTTATTTCCTGTGCGTCTGAAATAGTGCCGACAGTGGGTGATGCTGAGGTGAATTCCACGCCGGTCACAGAGGTTACGGTTTCCGCGGAATTCAATGCCGATTCGTTCGCTGCGATAAATCCTCAGCCCGAAATCCGTGAACTCGATCTTGAGATTGATTTGGGGTTTTACGAGCGGGAGCGGCTGCCTCGGGACGCTATCGAGCCGATTTACACACCCAAGTTCGTTTCTCCAGAAGAATCAGTGTTGCGGCCTACTGAAATGGTGATGGGGCTCGAGATCAACGGAGATGCCAGAGCGTATCCGACCGGAATGCTGAGAGCGCGTGAGATGGTTAACGACGAGGTGGGCGGCACTCCGGTTCTCGTCAGCTGGTGACCAATTTGCTACACCGGTCTCGTGCATGACCGGCGAATCGACGGAGTGGTTCACACTTTCGGCAACGAAGGTGCGCTATTCAAGAGCGC
>CAVOCL010000112.1:0-6610 GCA_963694185.1 Dehalococcoidia bacterium | reverse complement strand
TCAGATCATGGCGCAACGGGCCGCTCCGTATCGCAGGCAACGTCGAAATCGTAAACAGGGACGGCAAGACCGTACTCGAAGGAAATCGTGCAGCACTCTGCCGGTGCGGAGCATCACGCAACAAGCCGTTCTGCGATAACAGCCACCAGATGATCAAGTTCGACGCGAGTAGCTAGAACGAGCGGATAAAGACTCCTTCTCTTAGTGGGAGGAGGTTGGGACGGGCGCAGCCCGAGCCCTCCTTTCCCGAGCGGCAGCCGAGGGATCCGGTGCGGTGGGGCTGTATGGCACGCATTGTTCATAAAGAACATCAACGGGTGCCAACACGACCGACCAATTATCCGACGCCACGGCTCGCGCGTCCCCCTGCCAGATCCCTCGGTTCCGATGACTTCACTCGGGAAATAGGATATTTCCAGGCTACCCGAACTCCACCAACTCAGCATTAGCCCGCACATAAAGCGGATGCCTCGGTTGCCCTTTCGCAGTCAAACCAAAGCACTTCATCGGCACACCCGACCGCTCGATCAAGCCACGAACTGCTTCCACGCGCCCCGTATCAAAATCAGCATTATTACCCCACGCGACCACAACTAAATCAGCCCGCTCCAAAGCCGATGAAACCTCGCGATCGTTATTGCCACCAACCGGATCAGAAGCTGCAAAAAGTACCGAAGGCGAAGTACTCCTGAACGCAAACAGATTCACGACCTCTAACCGACCAAAGCCCTCACGCCGAGCGAACCCCACACAACGTCGAATCGTTGGGTCATCCCGCTCAGCATCCGCGGTCGATGGATTCAACATCACAAACAAGCACGTCGACTCACCACCAAACTCACGAGTCAGCAAATATCGAAATCGCCCGCACTCAGAAAAGCGAGCGGAATTGCCAGAGTTGGCTATGGACTGAATTAGCGAAGAACTCATGATTCCGAAAATAACAGATCACCCGAATGCCCAAGGGATTCGCGAATTCGATCAGCGATCTTCGGAATGATCGGAAAATCGTCCAAGTCTTTCGGCGCGACCCATGCGAAGCCTGTGTGCAACTTATCAGGATCGACATCTAGATTCGGCTCCGCATCCCCGATCACATGACGTTCGAAAAAGAAGTCAACGCGATGAGCATCACCAACGTAGATGGACCGAATATCCTCTGGAACCGAAATACCTTTCGACGGCTGGTTCTCGTGGATTGCGATCACCCGACCAATCTCAACCGCAAGTCCTGTCTCCTCGAGTACCTCGCGCTCAGCGTTGTCGGCCAGCGTCTCTCCCGGGTCGTGCCCACCACCCGGAAACAAATACAAAACTTCGCCATTACGCTCGTACTTCAGCAGCAGAATTCTCCCATTACGAATCACAACACCACGAGAGCCCATACGTGGCCCATTCGACCAGTGATCTGGATGTACTGTCTCGCTCATTGCCGGTTGCCTATCTGGATTGCCTGACGAAGGAAAAACAACTCTGATTCAAGACTAACGAATTCTCGTCGAATACATGCCACCAACTGGACAGATACGCTCCACCCGTTACAATCCGATACGGCAGGTCGTTCAACTGCCACCTCTAAAACACGGAGTAACCACATGACCATCGACGTCGCAACCGGAATCGCACGAATTCTCAAGGCCGAAAACGTACCGTGGGTTTCGACATTCCCAGTCAGCAAGGTCAACAATGCGTTCGGGCGCGAGGGCCTGAAACTACTGATGATGCGTGACGACCGATACGCAGTTGCCGTTGCCGACGCTTTTTCGAGAATCAACAACGGAAACAAAATCGGCGTCTGCACCTTTTCTGGCGGTATCAACGCCGCCGGTGCGCAGGTCGCCTACTCCGGAATCGCCCAGGCGTACGAAGACGGCTCACCAGTTCTCTGCATCGTCGATGCTGTTGCTGCCGGGGCGACCCAGAACACTCGATTCGACCAGGAAGCAAGCCTCAAGGGCGTATCGAAGTGGTACGGCTATATCGATAAGCCAGAGCGGGTTCCAGAGTTCATGCGCAGGGCCTACACAATGCTACGAACAGGCCGACGAGGTCCCGTAGTTCTGGCCATTCCAAACGCAGCTGCAACCTACGACGAAACCGTCGATCCTTACGTTTCGCCAAAGGGCTGGAAGAGCCTTCCCGATCCTGCTGATGTGAAGATCGCTGTCGATGCCTTGAACGCCGCCAAGAATCCAGTTCTGTTTGTTGGTGAAGGGGTTTTGTACGCCAATGCGACCGACGAGCTGCGTGAGTTCGCTGAGAAGGCGAATCTACCGGTCGTTACAACGCTGAAGGCCAAGGGAGCGTTCCCCGAGAACCACCCGCTTTCCGTCGGAACCCGTGGTGATCACGTAGTGAAATACCTGAACGATGCCGATCTTATCTTCGCCGTTGGAGCCAGCATTTCGCCGGGTCGGTTTGGGCACGGAATTCCCAACGCAACGTCTAAGAAAATCATCCAGTGCAATATCGACGAATTCGACGTCAACCGAGTCTACGAAACGACGCACGCAATCATCGGCGATGCGAAGGACACGTTGCAATCGCTGCTGGCAGAGCTCAAGAACGGAGCTTCCAGCAACCGTGCCGACGTTTCCAGCGCCGTTCAGTCTGAAAAAGAAAGCGCTACTACGGTGTATCGAGAAGCGATGGCATCGGACGAAACGCCGATCAATCCATACCGCGTCTACAGCGATCTAATGGAGACTCTCGATCGCAACAATTCGTTCGTTACGCACGAATCGGGCAACACTCGAGACCAACTAAGCACTTCCTACGAAACTTTGATCCCGAGAGGATTTTTGGGATGGGGCAACGTGTCGTCGCTGGGCTACAGCTTCCCGGTGGTGACGGCCGCCAAGCTGGCGCATCCGGATCGGCAATGCGTTGCCGTGATTGGCGATGCGGCGTTGAGCTACATGCTGGGTAACTTCGAGGTGCTTACTCGACTCGAGTTAGGCCTAACGATTGTCCACATAAACAATGGTGGCTTCTCGGGCTATGGTCCGGGATTCTGGGGCGAAGGACATGATCCATTCACACACGACGTGCTTGGCCCAGAAGCGATCAACATGACGGCAGCAATCGAACATATCGGCTGGCAAACGGAACGGGTAACCGACCCATCAGAAGTAGCACCAGCTCTAGAACGAGCCTACGCCGCCAACCGCTCGAACAAACCCGCCTACATAGAAATCATAGCCAGCCAATACCCAATCTACGGCGACTGGGCGTAGGTGCCGCTCTCCTTTCCTGAGCGAAGTCATCACAGTCGAAGGATCTGGGGTAGGGACGCGCACGTCCTCGTGAGGAAATGATCGAGCCCGAGGAGACATCGTCAACAAAACCCAACGCCCACGATTTCACCCTCACCTAAATCCTCTCCCCCGAGAGAGGACCTTGCTGACCCCACTCCCGCAATATAGCCACCAACCCCGGATACTTCCCCGCTCGCCCCACCATGAGCGGCGTCTTACCATCCGTATCCGCCTGCTCAGGATCAGCGCCCGCCTCCAACAACAATCGCACCGCATCACCCTGCCCGCTTCGCATGGCAATGTTCAACGAAATACGCCCTGTACCGGTGGGCTTGTTCGGGTCAGCACCGGCGTCCAGCAGCAGTGCTATTACATCCGTAACCTCACGCACCAACGCCCAGTGCAATCCCGTCCAACCCTTGAAGTCGACCTCATCGATATCGTCAGCCTCAGCAAGACGCGCACGAACGTCATCAATCGGCGCACCATTGCACACCAAGTTCGGAAGAGTCGGCTCGGATCGATCAGTTGTCACAGCATCACCTGCGGCTACCCAATCACCGACAGTTTCGTATAGCGACCACCGATCAGCCACTCGGTTACATAGATGTTGCCATCGTTATCGGCGGTAATGCCGTGCGGGCTGTTAAACAGACCCTCAACCAGCCGTGAAGTTCGCTGAGGCACACCGGCGCCGTTCGGCTCGTTCGGCCAGGCGGGCTCTTCGGAAACTGGAGTGTTGTCGCCCAGATATCCAACAAGTTCGTCGTTGGGTCCAACAACAGTCACCCGGGCGTTCAATTCGCCCACCAACAGATTCTCGCCATACGAAGCGAACACGGTAGGTTTATCAAAATAATCGGCGCCGATAGTGCGGATGTAATCTCCCTCCATATCGAACACCTGAACCCGACCATTCGCCCTGTCGGCCACCAGCAACTCGGGCGTTCCGGAACGGGTGTCGATCCACAGAGAATGCGGGCAATCGAAACGACCTGCTCCAGCCGTGCCGTCTATCGATCGCAGGTGAGCCCCGTCTGCGTTGTAGCGGTGCACCAGACTCTTGCCATATCCATCGGCAACCCAGATATCGCCGTTCCCGCCTAACGACTCATCGAATGCGATGACGCTCGTTGCCGAAAATGGCTCGCCCTGAAGTTTCGGCTCTGAGGGCTCATGAAGTTCCATCTCGACCTGACCCGCCATCGAGACTCGCACAACCTTGCTTCGAAGCGGATCTGGCATGTACTCGTAATCGTGGTCGGGATCTCGCTTACGTCCGTTGTCGGCGATCCAGATCGACTGTGTGGTTCCTTGATTGGTCAGGGTCAGTCCATGAGCTTCGATCACCGGTATTTCGAACGACCGAACCAATTCGCCTTCGGTCGTCAGTATCACGACTAGCGACTTAGTCGGGTGGAACGTGACGATCTGCCCGTCGTTTGAAAACGCCATTCCGTGATGCGCCCAGCCAGCTGCAACCGAATCACTCGAAGGCAGTGTTGCCCAATCGCCCATCCACTCGAAATTTAAATCACCAGCCGAAATCTGCATATTTTTTCTCGCTGTTTTACCGGAGTAGCGTTTAACTGATCAAGCAATGCCTTCGCCAACCTCATTGCGAAGCTATTTCTCGTATAAACCTGACCAAACAAGAGTTGGCGAAAGTTTAGACGCGCGATAGCGAGTGAGCAAGATCACATCGCTCAGTTACTCGTTCGGAGTGATCACTAGCTTCACGACTTTGACCACGACTACCGAGTCGCTCCGACAGAAAACGTGCCGATGGCACTTAGTCTTGCTGCCCGCGTCTCGCCCAGTTGGCGTTTTCGAACATGTTCAAGCCCGGGTCGGCAATCACGCCAGCCGATGTGTAGTTCGGCGGGTTCGCTAGAATAAAATCTTCATCAAGCTCAATGCCCCAACCCGGCTTGGTCGGAACCGGGAAGTAGCCATCGACCACCTCTGGATATCCTGACCCCGCCTTCTTCACATGCGGATCGGCAAAGTCGTTGAAGTGTTCAAGAATCTTGGCGTTCCGCAGTGTCAGACACAGGTGTAGTGCGGCCATCGTCGACACGATTCCACCAACGTTGTGCGGTGCAACCATTATCGAATAAACCTCGGCCGTCGAAGCGATTTTCTTCGATTCGAAAATTCCGCCCGACTGCGTGATATCAACCTGCAGGACGTCGACCGTCTGCGATCCCCAAATCTCACGGAACTCAGGCGCACCGTATAACCGCTCACCCGTGGCGATCGGAAGCGACGTGTGCTGGCGGACCGATTTCAGTGCCGGAACATCCCCCGGCCGCACCGGCTCTTCGATCCAACCAATGTTGTACTTCTCGATATGCCGTGCGATTTCTCGTGCCTGCACTGGCGCGAACCGACCGTGCATTTCAATCATGATCTGTGCCCGCGTACCGGCAACTGAAGCCACCGCTTCGATCAAATCCAACGACCGATAGAACTCAGGACGATCAAGCTCCATGTCACCGTTTCCGAACGGATCGAACTTCATCCCCCGATAACCCTTGTCGACGACTTTGCGAGCCGCCTCAGCAAAGCTCTCAGCCGTTCGTTCGACCGTGTACCAGCCATTGGCGTAAGCCGGGATCTTGTCTTTGACCTGGCCACCAAGCAGCTTGTACACCGGCTGCCCGGTCTTCTTACCGATAATATCCCAGAACGCCAGTTCCACTAACGCCAACCCGGTGTACACCACCTCGCCAGGCTTGCCGAAGTCCAACAACGTCATCCGACGGTAAAGCGCCTCGATGTCGAACGGGTCGTGACCAATGAAATGTCGCTGTACATCCTTCAAATACTCGATGACCGTATGGGTCTTGCCGAGCACCCGTGCTTCACCAACACCGATGATTCCCTCGTCGGTTTCGATGATGCAGTAGGTCAGATTTCGCCAGGGCGTGCCCAGCACCAGTGTTCGGAATCCAGTGGTCTTCATGCTTGTCTCGTTACCTGATAGTCAGGTCAAAAAAAACGGTTATAGGAAGCGAACGATTGAGCGCTCGCGATTTTCAACGGCAACATTGTATGAGCAAACACCGCGTGAAGTATCGGCTTGAAGCTTCCAACTGATCGTTGGCTTGCTTTATACGATGTTATGCTGCGCCGATCACTCCCATACCGGCAGAAATGAGTTACGCATGGCCGAGTCGGCAGACGCGGTCCAGCCCGACGCAGATTCACTCCGAGATTCCGATAGTTCTGGAATCAAAACTAAGCTCAGGACCAGTGCTGACGTATTTTCGTCTCCCGGCTTCTCGTGGTTGATCATAGCGAACGGAGCGATGTTCGCCGGCTTCCAGATGAGGAACATGGGTCAGGCG
>CAVOCL010000111.1:0-6646 GCA_963694185.1 Dehalococcoidia bacterium | reverse complement strand
TTTTAGATGCGTTTGGAATTGATCGTATCGGCGAGGTGCGGCTCGCCGACAATCACGGTGACTACGAGGTGCATCTGATTCCCGGCGAAGGCAATCTCGACTTCGCCAACCTGTTTACCCGACTCGAAAACGCCGGATATAAGGGTCACTACTCGATGGCTTACGGGTCAGACGCCCAGCGAATCGAATCACGTAATCGGCTAGCCGAGTTGGCTTAGGCTCTAAACCAACCGAAAACTACGAACCGCCACGATAGAAAGAAACCAACCGTGTACAACGTCGAAAATATCGAGCCAGACGCACTCTTCCCGGACGGCGCAACGACACACGGTAGGTCGACACGGGCCCCCGCAACCGGTCAGAACGGCATGGTGGCTTCAGCTCACCCGTATGCGACCCGGGCAGGTTTGGACGTTCTGAGAGACGGCGGAAACGCCATCGACGCAGCAGTTGCCGTTGCTTCTACGCTCAACGTTGCCGAGCCGTACATGTCGGGCGTTGGCGGAATCGGCATAGCACTGGTCTACATCGCCAAAGAAGGCCGCACCCGCGTGCTAAACTTCTCGGGCCACGCCCCGAACGCCGCTCAGCCTGAAATGTACGATCATCTCAACGCCGAAACCGGCCCGATTTCACCGCTGGTTCCAGGCAACGTTTCAGGCTGGATGACGATGCACGACACGTATGGATCGTTACCGCTTTCGAGGGTGATGCGCGACGCCATCCAGTACGCAGACAAAGGCATTGCTCTCACGCCGTTCAACGCCGCAATGGTCGAAGAAAACCTTGTACGCATCGACCAGTTCGAGACTTCGCAGAAGGCGATGGTTATCGAGCGGGACGGCCTTAGTGCGGGAACTGTTTTACGCCTGCCGCAACTCGCCGAATCGCTTGCTGCAATCTCAGAAGGCGGTCAGAAAGAGTTCTATGAAGGGGCGCTGGGCGATCGCATACAGGCTGGGCTCGCAGCCTCTGGAGGCATTATTTCTCGGGAAGAGTTGGCGGCCTATCGGGCGTTCTGGCAAGAGCCGCTGAGCACCAACTACCGTGGATATGAAGTTCGGGTTGCTCCGCCAAACTCAAGCGGATTCCAGATTCTCGAAACGCTGAACATTCTCAGCAATTTCGATGAGCTTCCCTACGGTTCGAGCGACTCGCTGCACAAAATGGTCGAGGCGGTTTATATCGCTGCCGACGATAGGGCGAAGTACGCTGGCGATCCCGCCCACGTTGAAATCCCTCTCGATCGCCTGCTTTCAGCCGAGTACGCTGCCGATCGTGCCGCCGAAATCAGCATGCTCGAAACTTCGGGACCTCCTGCCGAACGATGGGACCGTTCACGGGTCGATCATCCTCCAGTAGGCGTGAAGGTCGAGTACTCGAGCGGTCTCACGACTCACTTTGCAACCGCCGATGCCGAGGGCAACGTGGTAACTATCACTCAAACCCTTGGTGGTGCATTTGGATCTGCCGTGGTTGCAGGCGATACCGGCGTTTTCATGAACAACATGTGCAAGTGGTTCGACATTGATCCCAACAGCGAAAGCCCGAACTTGATCGGCCCTGGCAAACAGCAGGATTTCTGCATCGCCCCGGCTCAAATTTTCGAGGCTGAAGGCGATAAGAAAATCCGAATGTCTATTTCGACTCCGGGCAGCTGGGGCATTCTGCACACGACTACGCAGATGATGTCGAATCACATCGACGCTGGCATGAACGTGCAAGAAGCAATCGAGGCCCCGAGGTTCAGGTTTTACGATACGGGCATGCTGTTGCTCGAAAATCGATTCCCAGTTCGAATGCGGGAAGATCTGGCACGACGAGGGCACCGAGTGCACGTCGCTCCCGACTGGCACAACGCCGTTGGAGGCGGTCAGGGCATCCAATTCACACAACACGGAACAATGCTAGGCGGAGCCGACCCAAGGCGCGACGGAGTAGCAATGGGCTACTGATCCTACTGTCATTGCGAGAAGTGACGAAGGAGCGACGTGGCAATCAGTGACCAAAACGCCCAAATCTCTCATCTCAGGTACGTCCGATCCTACTGCCTTCAACGACTTCCCGACTTCCGTGGTGGGACCTTCGGTGGAACGGGGATGAGGGTGTACCGGAACTAGACCGTCGGCTAAATCACATGGTTAGTTGATGTTGATCGTTGATTGCCACGTCGCTCCTTCGTCCCTCCTCGCAATGACAGAATAGAACCCATGCCCAACCTACCCAAAATAACTGCCAACTACGGCGATCTAACCGAATTCCCGAAAATGGTGTTCGGCGCAATGGGATCGGCCGACGGCGAGCTGGAATGAGCAGCGCTGATGTTGCGGACGATTTCGCCGAACGCTATCCAGCGCTTTTCAGTGAGCATTTCTGGGAGTGGGGACCAATAACCGCTCAGTTCAGAATGACCACTGAACCCCCGCCAGCGGAATCGTTGATCAAAGTGCGGGTTGTTCCATTCGTTGGCGATGATCTCGTGATTCTACGAATGGCAGACGGCAACTGGGATCATCCCGGCGGAACTCTCGAACCGGGCGAAAACTATCTTCAGGCGCTCGATCGAGAATCTCTTGAAGAGGCCGGCGCTCGAATCACCAATTTCACTATTTTTGGCGCATTCGACTGCGTGAGTCACAATCCTGAGCCTTACAGACCTCACTATCCACATTCACAATTCACCCAAGTGATCGGATTTGGTGATGCCGAGATTATTTCAGACCCCGTTTCGGCCTCCGATGGCGAGTACGAAGTTATCGAGGAAGTTGATATCGTGAATTTGGAAACGGCAGTTCAACGATTGAGCGGTCGAAGTGACGGTCTGTGGCAGGCCGAGGTGTACCAACTAGCAGCTGAGTTGAGATCGAGCCAGAAGTAACTTCGGCCTTTGGGGATGACATTGGAATGATCAGCGAAATCCTAATAAAATCCGCGCTGTTTTACGACTACCCGCCAGAAGACGGTGATGTGTTTGGAGCGGGTAGGCGAGAACGGATCGAAAGCCTGACCGATCTCTACCCGGCGGTCATTACCGGCGAAAATTTCGATGAACACGCGGCAGCACTTAGTGAAATTGAAGTGATTTTTGCCACGTGGGGCATTCCAAGTTTCACCGAACGTCATTTTTCAGCGATGCCGAACTTAAAGGCTGTTTTCTACGCCGCCGGCAACGTGAAATCGTTCGCTGAGCCGCTGATTAAACGAAATATCACGCTCGTAGGCGCATGGGACATCAACGCCATTCCGGTTGCAGAAATGTGTCTATCTCAAATCTTGCTGTCGTTGCGCGGTTACTTTCGGGCCAGCCGTCGATACAGCGAACTAAAGACGCATGAAGCAAAATCGTTCCCGCGCAGCGGTGTTAACGGCGAAACAGTCGGACTTATCGGACTCGGCAAAATCGGAACACGACTGCGCAAATTACTTTCGGACTACCCGATAAAAGTGATTGCGTACGACCCGTTCCTTACAGAGGAACGCGCTTCGGAACTCGATGTTGAGTCAACCTCGCTAAACGATTTATTTGAGTGTTCGTTGGTAGTCAGCAACCACATCCCTGATCTCGATTCGACAGTGGGAGCGCTTAACGGTTCGCACTTCAGTGCAATGCGAGAAGGAGCCACGTTTATCAACACAGGTCGTGGTGCCCAAATCATCGAGCAAGACCTGATCAACGTGCTCCAGAACCGTCCTGATCTCACAGCACTTTTAGACGTGACCCTGCCTGAACCACCAGCAGGCGGTTCACCTCTCTGGACGTTACCAAACGTGGTGATATCACCACACATTGGCGGCACGGTCGGAGATGAGGTTGTTCGACTCGCTGATTGCGTAATCGACGAATACATACGATGGAAATCTGGTGAAGATCTCGAATACGAGATCACTGCTGAAGTGCTGGCCACGATGGGCTAATCAGCCATGTCGAAACCGTTATTGTCGATTACGATTTAGCAAGCAGTTACGCCACCCGTCCTCCCAGTAGGCTGGGAACAGGAGATACGAACAAATGAGCATCGTGAAAATCAACGCAATTGCAGTTGGCGAAGGCAAGGGCGAAGAGCTCGAGAAGCGATTTGCTCAGAGGGCCGGCGAAGTAGAGAACCAGCCCGGATTCGAGGGCTTCAAGCTACTTCGACCCGTTGAAGGCGAGACCCGATATTTCGTGTACACCCGTTGGGACTCCGAAGAATCGTTTCAAGCTTGGGTGAGCAGCCAGGCATTCGAGCGCGGCCACCGACAAGCCGCCGCCAACAAATCCGACGGCACAGTAGCCCACGGCTCAGCAATTCTCGGCTTCGAAGTAGTGATCAAGACCGAAGGTAATAAGGCGTAGGGTCGGCCGCAATCTGGAATCGGGAGGAGCCACCACAGATACACTCCTGATCCATGACTACCTACGCACCCAACTCATCCGCCACCGATAAGCCCAACATCCTCTACATCATGGCCGATGAGGCGATCTCTGAACTCATGGGCGCATACGGTCATCCGGTCGTCAAAACGCCGAACATCGATAAACTCGTCGCCCAAGGCGTTCGATTCGACACCGCCTACACGCCATACCCACTCTGCGCCCCTGCACGTGCAGCGATGATGACCGGTCGGCACGCCTCCAGCATCGGAGCATGGGACAACGGCGCATCGTTCGGGTCCGATCATCCGACCTTCGCCCACTATCTCGCCCAGAACGGCTACGACACCGTTCTAAGCGGCAAAATGCACTTCGTAGGCGCCGACCAGCTTCACGGCTACAGCCGCCGCCTGAACACGGATATCTACCCCGAGGACTACAGGATGGTCCGTTCCGAGTGGGTCGACATGAAGGAGTCGAAGGGCGAAGACTGGGTCAACATCATGGAGAATCGTGACCGGTACAACGCCTCTAACTACGCACCGGGTGCGGTAACGGTCGATGGCCAGCACGGCGATCTGGCGTTCGACCAGGAAACCCACTTCAGGGCATTGCAGTATCTGAACGCCCGCGGGAATAATCCCGAACCGTTCATGCTCACCGTTTCGTACCACCACCCCCACGAGCCGTTCTGGCCGCCCCAGAAGTACTGGGACATGTACGAAGACGAGCAGATCGACATTCCAGAATTCCCGGACAATCTCGATGAGACCCGGTCGATGATGGACACCTGGCTCAACGCCTATCACGGTGTCACCAAGTACGACCTGCGCGACCCCGAAAGCCTCTACCAAATGCGCCGGGCCTACTACGCTCTCATGTCGTACGTGGACGATATGGTGGGCAAACTAATCGCCAGCCTGGAGCGTTCTGGACTCGATAAAAACACGATCATTATCTTTTCTTCCGATCATGGCGACATGCTTGTCGAACGCGAAATGGTTCAGAAAAGAGCGTTCTACGACTACTGCTCCAAAATACCGCTGATCATCAAGTATCCCGATAACCGAAACGCCGGAACAATCGTGAACACTCCGGTAACGACACTCGATTTGCTGCCAACGTTCTGTGAAATGACAGGCAGCGACGCATCACAGCCGTACGATGGCGACAGCCTGCTCCCGCTGATCGAGCAAGAAGATCCCGACCGCCACATATTCGTCGAGGCGCATGAAGTGGTTGGCGTGCCTTGCGTCATGGTTCGCAAGGGCGATTGGAAATACAACTACATTCACGGTCACGAACCGCAGTTGTTCAACATGAAAGACGATCCCAAAGAATGGGACAATCTCGCTGGCCACGCCGAGCACTCAGCAATTGAAGCCGAACTAAAAGCCTTGATTCTCGATCAGTTCGACCCCGACGAAATGGCCGCCGAAAACCTCGCCAGCATCAGGCGTCGAGCCACCATCAAAGATGCGATGGAAAAACAGGGCGTCACGTGGGCGTACCACCCGAACTTCGATGCTCGTCGCAACGTTCTCGACCAGCACCTGCCGTAGAGCCACAGAGTGATTTCCGCCGATTGCACCCAGAGACGAGTATCTCCCCGGTGATCCCAAAAACGAATATCCGCCCGTTGCCGATGCTAAACTTCGGGCGTTCGTAAAGTCTTTTCGATCTACAGCGGTGCAGGCTGGCAATGGTCGCTGCGAGAAATAAACGTCTTGAGCTGATAGTCGAGCACCTGCGCGCCCAATCCGGACCCGTGCAAGTAGCCGAACTAGCCCGGCTACTCGACTGCTCCGAACGTTCCGTTCACCGATACATCGAGCAACTTCGCAGTCAGGAAGTACCAATTTCGAGCTTTCTGGGACCCGGCGGCGGTCTCGTGCTCCCTGGTGCCGATCCTCATAGCCAGAACGGCGTACCCAGTAGTGAACCGCCTAAGAAATCTTTCATCGGTCGTATAGATGAATCGAATTCCCTCGACCACGCTTTGGCACAAGCACTCGAAGCAAATCGACGAATAATTGCGCTCGTTGGCGAAGCTGGTATCGGTAAAACCAGAATCACCGAAGAGTTTTCGGCACTGGCCGAAGCATTAGCTGTTGAACAGGTCTGGTGTACGTCTCAGGAATCGCAGTCGACTCCTCCGTACTGGTCGTGGATACAGGCGATCAGGCAACTAAGTGACGATAGTCGAAATGCAGCGGTCGCGAAACTACCGACCGACGTTATCCGCCGGGTCGAATCCCTAGTTTCCGGCAATCACGCCACCGATCACGCCGC
>CAVOCL010000110.1:0-6715 GCA_963694185.1 Dehalococcoidia bacterium | reverse complement strand
TCGACTGCTGCGATTTTGCCGCCTGAGATAGCGATATCAAGCTGGGCATCTAGGCCGTTGGCGGGGTCGATTACACGGCCGTTGGAGATTACAAGATCGTAGGAAGTGGGAGGTGTTGGCATGTTGGAGGATAGGGAGCTAGTTGTGTTGTACGTCATCCTGAACTTGATTCAGGACCTCGGTTCGTTGTGAACATTGTCACCCTGAATTCATTTTCAGGGTCAATTGTCCGATGGAGATCATCGTGGAATTCAGTCAGCGATTGTGAGGCAGTGTTCGCCAGTTGTCATCTCGTCGAACTGGCAAGACCCGAGAGTTTTGGTACGTTTGCTGAGACGAGATTTTACAGTGCCGGATTCTGAATTTGACATCAAGTCGGCTTGAGGTCGTATTGTCTTGGAATGAGCAATATAAATATTCCGATTGAGTGCAAGTTACCAGACGCCGAAGCTCGCGAAAAACTTACGAACTGGCAAGCCGTTCTCGAACACGTTTCGGCGGTTGTCCCGCTGGAAAATGGGATTTCTGCGATGGTTTCCAGCTTAGCGGCCCAGACTATTCGTGACCTCGCTGCTGGCGAGGCTGAGTGTTGTCCATCGATGGTGTTCGAGCTCGACGAGTCTGATGGCGGCGAGTTGGGTATCCGGGTCACTTCCGAGAGTAGCGATATGATTCAGTCAATAAAGTCGATGTTCTACGAAGGTGATCAGTAATGGTTTTGAGTAGTTATGTGACCATAGGCGAGGCCGCTAAATCGGTTGGCGTGGCCGTTTCGACTGTCCGGTATTACGACGAGCTTGGATTGATTCCGAACGTCGCCAGAATCGGTGGGAAGCGTCACTTCGATCAAGAGTCGGTACAACGGCTGGCGTTTATCCAACGCTGCAAATCGGTTGGGCTCTCGCTCGATGAGATACGAACGATTCTTGACGACAAATCGGCCAGTTGGCATGATCTCGTAGCGAATAAAATCGTTGAGATAACTGAGCGCCGAGATTCATTCACAAAAATGATTTAGCAACTTGAGGCGATCAAGGATTGCGACTGCATCGATCCGGTTCAATGTGCGAGCGCGGCTAAGGCATGAAAAGCGCAAAGTATTTTGCCTGGCTTATGGGCTTTTTATGCGGCGTTGAGTTGTTGGCCGCGATCGTTCTGGGCGGAGCTGGGGCGAGCGTGATTTTCGGCCTTGAAGGGATGATGGTCGCCGGCATGCTGGCAGTCGGTGCTACGCTGACGGCACTCGGCTGGGCGTATCGGCGGCGTGCTGCCTAATACTCCCGAAGCGACCCATCTTCGTTGATCAGCGGGGGCCTGTCGTACGGGATTGGCGGGTGGTGTTTGAAGGCTTCTTCGTTTAGTTCGATTCCTATGCCGGGTTTGGTTGGGACTTCCAGGTAGCCGCCTACTCGTTTGAGAGGCTCTTTGACTAGTTCTGCCTTGATCCCGTGATCGTCGTCGTAGGGGTATTCCTGAACTGAGATGTTGTGGACGGCGGCGTCGATTTGAACGCATGCGGCGGTCAGAACGCTGCTCAGCGGATTGTGCGGCACGACCCCCACGTATGCAGCCTCAGCCAACGCTGCGATCTTCTTCACGTTGGTTATGCCGCCAGCCAGCGATAAATCGGGTCGAACGAACGCCGCTCCCTGGTGCTTGAGCAGATCCCTGAACTGGTAGACGGTGTACAGCCGTTCGCCCATCGCCAACGGAATCGGCTGCTGTTGAGCTACCCAGCCCCACTGATCCATGTTTTCTGGCTCGATGGGATCTTCGTAGAAATACAGATTGAACGGCTCTAACGCCCGACCCAGCCCGATCGCTTCGGCAGGCGTCAAACGGTTTACGACGTCGATCATGATGTCGGTATCAGGCCCGGCTGCCTCTCGAACAGCCGCAATTCGCTCCACGGCGTTATTTTGCATGCCAGTAAAGCTCATCGTTTCGAGTCCGAGTCCCTCTTCGAAATCGGAGTTGCCAAAATCGCCGAACGGATACACCCGTAGCGCCGTGAATCCCTCTTCAACCCGTGCTATCGCTTCTTCGGCCAGCGCTTCGGGCGTGTTGCCGCCGAGATGCGTGTAGAGGCGAACTTTCTCTCGAACGGGTCCGCCCAGCAATTCGTAAACGGGCTTGTCTAACGCCTTGCCCTTGATGTCCCAAAGTGCGATATCGATAGCGCCGATCGCCGCCATCATGTCCGATCCGCCTCTGAACAGCTGGCGACGGAACATGTGCTGCCAATGTCGTTCGATGTGGAAGGGATCCTTCCCAACCAAGTACTCGGCGCAGTACTCGACTGCTGCTCGTGGCACGAACGGCGTTCCTCCGGTGCCTGAAGCCGGGTGAAGCTCGCCGACGCCGGTGATACCTTCATCGGTTTCAACCTTCACGTAGTTGAATCGTGAAACGGGTAGAACGGTTACTGCAGTGACTTTCATGGGGATTTAGCTCTCGAATTGGTAGCGTCTGAGGCGCATTGAACACCCGAGGGGGCGAATCGGCAATAGGCGATGCGGCTGCACGGACAACTAATCGAGCAGTTGCTTCAACTCGTCCACGTACTTAGGTATGAGAGCAATAATTGGAGCTAAATGTGAAGGGAGGTCGTCGAGTGGAACCCCGAACCTGCCTTCGATACATGCCTGACGAGGCCGGTAACTTTCAATGTCGATTGGGATAGTTCCAATTGATGCCATATATCCGGCGAACTGACAATAGAAGCCGATCCGAACTTCATCGACATCCCCGTTCCATCCGGTGGTCTTCAAGCCGTTTACATAGGAATCGAAGATAGCTCGTTCGTTGAGGGCTACCGTTTTGGCTTCTGCAACGCCATAAGTAAGCGCGGAGCCAATCATTCGTCCGACATCTGCACCGTTGGGATACATACCAACTGCTCCCCAATCGATCACGACGGTTTCGTTGCCAACTGGAAACAAGTTCCGTGAGTGGCAATCACCGAAGGACAGGACATGCGGTAATTTGACGGCTACTTCACCAATACGACTGAACAAATCAGCGAATTCCGTCATGAGCCGAACCGAATTGGTTCCCCATGCCTGCTGAACGACGGCCGAGTCGCGAGCCTGCATCAATTGTTCGGCTGGCGATTTATGTCGATCGGGTTCCGAGTAAGGAGAATACTGGTTAGATGGTGTTTCGAATGGAACTCGAACGTCGTGCTGGAAATTGTGACCGATGAACTGGCCGACATGATTCGCGGCTTGTAGAAACTGTTCAAGGTCCCACGGCGGTTGTGGCGCGTGAGACAGATCTTCGAGCCACAAAGTCGTAACCCCGTTTCCATGCTCGTTCGACAGATAGAACCTAGCTGCTCGGAACGGCACATCTGGGTCGGAAAAAAGTCCCAGTTCGTAAATTTTCCGCTCGCTTCCGAGAACTGCAGTAATGTTGTCTCCTGCTGAAGGGTCGATGAACTTGACGACTGACGACCATTCATATTGCTCCCCTCGAATAGAAGCAATTCCCGAGACCTTCACAATTCCTATCGTGCGTAGATCGTAGTGGCTCGTTGTGATTTCTTCGAACGCGGGTGTTTCATCGACAATGGCAGATGGGTTATCCAAGACGGCTCGAGCGACGATCGAGAGCGTTTCGTTGCTGATTCCGATCAGCAGTTGTTCGACTCGTTCGTTCATTGATCCAGCCTTAAATCGTTCGAATCAGAAAATTTGTGCGCTATTTCGCTCATAAAGCGGCACTCTACTACATCTTTACGCATGCGCCAGTCGTTCGACCCGCTGGCGACCCGTACGGGCGATCTCGGGTATAAAATCGGCTGGCATTTTCCTGCAGTTGGTTGTGTGATCCTTACTTTGGGTCAGCTAACCGGCTGCTTTTTATTTCTGATTACAAGGCCGAAGGAACGAATACTCATGGCAGGACCTCTGCGCGTCGGATTGGTTGGCGTTGGCCAACGTGGACTTCAGCACGTACAAGCGCTGGTAAATATGCAGTCGGACGAGATCGTCCAGATCACCGCACTGGCAGATCCGTACCCGGAGAACCTTGCCGATGGCAAAATCAACAAGTTCGTTGAGGGCTACTCGTCGGCTGGAATCAAGATGTTCGACTCGGCCGATGGCATGATCGAATCGGGTCTCGTCGACGCCATCTGGTTCGTCATCCCGCCAAACCAGCACAAGGGTGAAATCGAACGTGCAGCAGAGCGCGGAATAGCTATTCTTGCCGAGAAGCCGCAGTCACTTTTCTTGGACGACATAATTTCGCAAGACATCGCCATCACCAAGGCAGGCGTGCCAAGCACAGTCGGTTTCCAGATGCGACATGACCGTGGCTACATGGATATTCGCAACTACCTGAGCGACAAGTGGGTCGCAGCAATGACGATGATCGCCGAAGGCGCGGTCGAAGGTCACGGCGTAAAGCACACCCACACAGAAGAACAGGGCGGCCCTGCAAACCGGGTTTGGACAGCCAACCGGGCGTGGTCGGGAACTTCGGTCGTTGAAGCGGGTATTCACCAGACCGACATCATGCGCTACTGGACAGACGACGATGTCGAATGGGTCCGAGCGACCTACACCGACCGTCCCGCCGAGCTGCATGAGGCCGAGGGCGACAACCCGATTGCCTACACCGTGACGTATGGCATGAAAAAGGGCGGCGTTGCCAACATCATCTTTACGAAGCCGGCACGTTCGTACTACGGCGGTCGATTCGAGGTGATCATCCACACCCACGGAACGATCAAGCTCGAAAACGATTTCGTCGATTACACGTTCGGGGGCGACTGGCCACCTGAGAACAACCCGACCATCGATCAGGTTCGTAAGGTTATTTCAAAGGGTCCGCACACTACGGCGATGGGTAAAGAAAGCACCCGTGCTATTGGGCAGGCGTTTGCTACTTCAATGACCGAGAACAAGCCCGAGCACCGACTGAACTCGTTCAATTCGTCGATCAACTCGTTGGCTGCCGTACTGGCTGCAAACATCTCGAACGATCTCGGTGGCGACAAGATCGTGATCGACGAGTTCATCAACGACGAAAAGTACGCCAAGTACCGGGTCAACCCAAACAGGTAGTCGTTGGCCCAATAAAACGCATCAGGAGAGATAAGTAATTGTCAGTCACAGGTGAGTGGTTTATACCAACTGAGCTAAGTTTTAGCGCGATCCGAGCCCGGCCAGAAACCGAGTGGGTTCATTTCGCACTCAGCGATGGTTCCGGGACGGTAGGACAGGGCGAGATAACCGATACCCAGGTTGAAACGTCGATCGCACCGATCGTCGCTCGGCTTGCGAATAGTTTGCGAGGTAAGCGACTCACCAGCGACACCGATGTGATCACGCTGAACGATCTAACCGTCGAGCAGTTGGAGAACGACCTTCCGCTGGCTACCGCCGTGAGTGGCTTGAGATGCGGGATTGCCGATGCGCTGGCTCAGGTAGCCCAGTTGCCGTTAGTCGACTATCTGCGAGCGCTCCATGATCACGATGGGGTGGCCGATCGTAAAGTTCAGCTGTATTCGAACTTCAACAGAGCACTGAAGCCGACAGCCGATGGTGCTAGCGATCGTTCGCCAGAGGGCTTCGCCGAGATGGCCGAGCGCGCTATGGAGGATGGATTTACGACCGCCAAGTGTGCGCCTTTCGACGAGTGTCGTGCGCCATTCAGTAATTCGGGACTTCCACGAGAGGCCGAAATGGGGCTCGATCGCATTCTTGCGGCGAAGGCGATAATTGGCCCGGATCGAACACTGTTGGTGGACTGCCATTCACGTTTTGATCTCGAATCTGCACTTGCGCTTGAACCTCGACTGCGAGAGGCGGGTGTTGGCTGGTTCGAAGAGCCTGTCGATCCGATCAAGAACACCGATGATTTACGAACAATTCGTGACAAGGCTGAAATGACGATAGCTGGAGCCGAGATGGGCTATGGCGTGGCACAGTTCATGAAGCTGATGGAAGACGACGTTCTTGACGTTGTGATGCCCGATGTGAAGTTCTGTGGGGGGCCGGTAGAGGCATATTTGATTGGCCGTGAGCTTGAGCCTCGTTGGGAAGGTTCAGTTTCGATGCACTGCCCTTCGGGTCCGTTATCGCTTCTCGCATCTGCTCACGCAACGGCTGCGTTTGGGGCCACAATTCCGCTCGAACATGCCGTTTACGAAGCGGACTGGCGCCATGAGGTGCTTGAGCCGTTCGAAATCATCAAGGACGGGTATCTAACATTGCCAGACGGCTACGGTCTTGGTGGCAGGGTCGATCCGGTGGCGATTGCGATGCGCGGACGGGCGTGGACTGAATAGGCCGCCAGTGGCTCTTCGTTTAGGGGCACGTATAAGCTGAATCTGCTTCGATTCACACAGAAAGCCTTCGTACGTGCCCGCTAATCTCACTGCTATCGGCCCGAATCTCACTCATCGTTCAGCACTGCTGGAACGACTGAAAGATTTCGAAATCGAGCCGGGCGCAGAGTTCGTGGTCGAATTACTGCCAGCCGGGTATTCGTTGGGCGAAGAGTGGGAATCGCTTCCAAGATCGGCTCAGGATTGGGACAACGGCATCATTCTGATCAGCGTGGTGCTTACACCGTCAAAATCCGAACCACGACTCGCGTTGTTACCGCCGTTTCCTATCACCGAACCAGCGAAGTCGAACTCATTTAGCGAACTTCGTTCGTTTATTTCTGTACACCATACGATTGCGATCATCCTGCTGCGTCT
>CAVOCL010000109.1:0-6820 GCA_963694185.1 Dehalococcoidia bacterium | reverse complement strand
CTCGGTATTGCTTAGATCGCCAGGTTGGTAAGACCATGTAGCGGCCGATGAAGGCATGAACTCAGAAGTTACATCTTGACCATCGAGCTTTGCGCTGATGATCGTCACGCCAGAATGCGTGTCGCCAGAATATTCACCGATTTCAGCAGCGAAACTCACTGTAATCATTGGGCGTGGAACGATCGATACTTCACGATCGCCAGGAAGCACAATTGGCGTTTTGATCACGGTATCGAGATCGAACTGAATTGCGCCTTCGGGATAGCCAGCTGCTTCCACGGCTACGCCACCACGGGCAAAGTTTCCAGCTTTATCGAAACCTGCGGCCTCAACGTTCTTCACGCCGTCTCCCGCTGCTGATCCAGTGAAAGTTGTGCCATCGACAACAATCGTCCACTTATTCGTGTCGACTGGTTGAGCAGAACCAAAGGTCACACCATTGATCGTCACAGTTGGGTCCGCAGCGAGCGTTTCGACAGTCGACACATTTATCGTCAGAAGACCGTTCGTTATCGCTGTATCGGTCGATACGGCCAGCCTCGGTCCAAGCTTGTCGATCGGCATAATCTCTTTGAGTCGCGACGGGAACTCGGTGAGATCAGATACAGCACCAGCCCTGATCGTTATCAGCTTGGCGGTAGTGGGAATATCTTCGAAGGTCAGGTATACGGTGTTGGCGTACGAATTTTCGTCATCTTCGGTTAGATCAGGGTCTTCGAACATCACAGCCGAAATCGCTGCCTGGCCATTGATAATAAAGCGAGTTTCGTCGATCAGCGATTCTTTGATCGGCTCCGACCACTTGATCCGCACGCTGTTCAGCACGTTGTCGACTATAGTTTCGGAGGTTTCGTCGTACGCTCCACCGAGCACAAGTTCGACCACGCTCGGCGGTGCCGTGTCGACCGTGTATTTGTGGAACTGGTCACCGGCTGTCGCCTCGGAATCAGATTGGCGAACGTTTGAAGCACGGTCAGTTGCTGTCACGTACCAGTTCACAAGCCCATCGGGGCTAATTGCCGGCAGTAGCGCTACTGCGTTCCAGCCCTGATTGATTTTGGTTGATTCAGCGGCAGAAGCCGTAATAATCTCGCCGGGTTCGTCAAATATTTCGTCTCGATCAACATCGACATGGAACTTGATTTGGTCTAATTCAACACCGGCTGCGGCATCGGTCACAACCACTCTTACCCAGGCCGTTGTGTTGCTTGTTGAGCTCAGGTGAATCGGTGAAGTGATCGAAACCGATGGCTTCGTTGCGTCGATCACCACTGCTTCGCTTATGAGTTTCGCTGGGCTGGCATCGGCATATTCGAGAGTAACGGTGTCGCCTTCGGCAACTTTGATGATGGGTCGAGTTGTTGAAGTGGCGTCGTCCGCACCTGTCGAAACGGTAGCTTCGCCTGTCTTGAACGTTGCGACAAAGCTGTGCGAAGTCGGGGTTGTTTCTTCCAGGCTCAGAGTGAATCCAGCAGGATCGGATGCCGTTCTCAGCGTGATCGAAGTGGTGTCTTTGTGTTCACTTCGGTAGGTGACAGTGAAATTTTCGGTACTTGCTACATTTTGCGAATGGGTTGTCTGGAACGTTCCGGATTTTTTGTTCACCCATTGAACCACCGCATTTGTAGTACTGATCTGCAAATCTGCTGCAGTAATGCTGCCATCGGCGTTGAAGTCACCTACGTGGGTGTTCGACAACTTGAAAACGGTACTGGAGCCGGCATTGCCGACCGGGAGTTCGTACAAGTTACCGGTCGAATCGGTTGCTTCGAACTCTCGCAGAACCGTTACATTCAAATCAGGGTCGAAAACCGTTGCAGTTACCGTCGAATCGAGGTCGGTATACACCGGCGTTGCGTTGAGTGTTCCGATTTGCGATGCGAACACGGTGTTCAGATCACCTGCAGGCGCGATAAATCCCATTGCGGCAATTACTACTGCAATGAGAAGAATTTTTGAGCGTCTAGCGATGACGTGGAGGCCGGTTCCGAGTGCCAGGACTGTTCCCATAACCTGAGATTATCCACGATTACGGAATTGGGCATGTGTGCCATGAACACCGGACCCGTGTGCGCCTACGCACATACGAGTGAGTAGTACGCTGCCATGCCGATTCGAGCCTATTGGCTAAATGGGTAGTTTGTCTGCCAGATTTCAGAGCAGCGGGAGGATCACGTGAGATGGGCGGATTGCATCTCGGAATATGCGATTATGGGCGATTATTCCGCTCGATTCCAGGGCATTATTTTTTCCGGTTTGCCAGTTGCGATCCCATCTTGGGAAGCTGCTGCTCGCAACGGTAACTCTCAGGCGGTGCCCTTTCTGGAATACGTGGCTTGTGGCCCACAGGTCGATTTCGAATTCTTCTGGCTTGTGCGGCACGAGCGCATTTGGCTTTTCGAACGAATCTCTGAATCTTCCTCTTAGAATCCCGTCACAAACGAGCATCGATGTGCCGTCGGGGTGAACGTCGGTGATTCTTACAATCCAGTCGGTGTCCATCGCGGATGACGATGCATGGAGTATGGCCTTCACTGGTCCCGTTACATCGAGGGGTCGTTCTAGGACTTCGGTTGTGTAGGTGAGTACTTTGTCTTCGTAGCCACGTTGGTCTCTCGGGCCATTGTTGTCGCCCAGATGACCTCCGCCAAACGATCTGACTGGGTTTTCGGGGTCGGAATCGTATTCGTCGAAAACCTCGCCAAACGCTTCTGGTTTGGTGGGGTTCAGTGTTCCGTCGTTCAACGAATTCGCCGAGTTAGATTTGCCGTCTGATAGATAGAACGGTGTGTAGTTGATTGCTTCGGGCGGCCATTCGTTGAATTCACGCCATTGGTTGATACCCATGGCGAAGAGTTTGACCGGCTTGTCGGAATCGACTCCGTTGTTTTCGTCTTTTAACCAGTGGTCGAACCAGCGTAGGCGTGTCGTCATCCAGCCTAGAATCGCTTGCTCGCCGAAGTCGACTTCGCCTGCTGTTCTTAGATCGGCTGGGTTTGGGATGTGAACCCACGGGCCAATCGTCATGCGTTGTGCGTTTCGTGCCTCTGGCGTCGCAGCATTGGCACGCATTCCAGCGTAGCTTCTGATCGTGCCGTTCAAGAAGCAGTCGAACCAACTACCGAAATGATGGACTGGAACGTTGACTTTATTGTGCGATCTGGCGTTGCTAAATTCTTCCCAGAAATCGTCATGATTCGGGTGGTTCATCCAGTCGCTAAACCAGGTGTGCAAATCATCGACTGGAAGCAGTGGGGATATTGGCGTGTTTTCGAGCCATTCCAGATAGCTAGCAGAAGCTTTTTTTACGCGATATTCAACCTCGTCTTCATTTCCGTCACGCGCCAATTTCCTGGCGTTTGTGGCGGTGTGTTTGAGGGTCCACATAGTGTTGAAACCGTGCTCGAATGCGCCGCCTCTGTAGACCCACTCATCGTAGTAGTCGGATGACGTTTGTCGGGAGAATTGGGCTTTTAAATGAGGGGGTTGTGTCGACAGCATTCGGTACTGGGTTGCACCTGAATATGAACCGCCAATGGTACCGATTTTACCGTTCGACCACGATTGTTCAGCTGCCCATTCAACGGTGTCGTAACCGTCTTGTTTTTCGCCGTCGCCATCGTCTCTAAACGGGTAGAATTCACCGTCCGATGCGAAGCGTCCACGGACGTCCTGAATGACTGTTACGTAGCCGCGCTCAGCGTAGAATTCACCGGCCTTTTGATTCGATTCTGATGACGTCCCCTTGTTGTAGGGTGTGCGCTCGAGTAGCACCGGAAACTCGCCGCTTGCATCGGGTCGCCAGACGTCGGCGCGAAGTATCGTTCCGTCCCGCATTGGGACTTCTAAATCACGCTCGATTATTACCGCGTATCCGTCCTCAGATTCGACCATAAATTACCTTCGCATCCGTGCAGGATAAATCCCATCACATGGATAATCATGCGCCCTCCAGAAATCCCGCCACTGGCGGTGGCTAGAGGGCTGCTCCGCCGTCTACTGTGATCATTGATCCGGTGATCATCGCTGCATCATCGGTCGCTGCGAACATAAACGCATTCGCAATATCTTCTGGCTGCTGTAATCGACCCAACGGCGTGCCACTCAGGCGACGTTCGAAATTCTCAGGATTATCGATGCTGGTCTCCCAGCTGTTTGGGCTATGCTCGTTGTTGCCACGAATGAACGGGGTATCGACGTGACCGGGCGATATGATCACGCAGCGAATATTGTCTTTGGCGAACGAATGGGCGGCCGATCGGGTGAGACCCACCATCGCCATCTTCTGGGCAGCGTATCCCGGACTTCCACCGCCGGGTCGAATCGACGCCAGCGATCCCATGTTCAGAATCACACCTACACCAGCCCTGCGCATCGATGGCACAACTGCCTGAATGCCCAGAAATGACCCGTTGAGGCCGACTTCCATGATGAGGCGGAACTGCTCTTCGGTCTGCTCCTCAAAACCAACCCTGAAGTTCGCTCCAGCGTTATTGCACAGCAGGCTCACCGGTCCCAGCTCGGATTCAGTTCGGGTCACCACTTCGGCCCAGGCATCGGCACTTCGCACGTCGAGTTCGACGGCTATCGCACTTCCGCCCGCCTTCGTGATCTCGGCTGCAACCGACTCGGCGGCTTCTAAACGATTGTCGGCCACGCACACCGCCGATCCCTCCGCAGCGAACAGGCGTGCCTGCGCACCGCCCATTCCGCCACCACCGCCGGTGATGATCGCCACTTTGCCTTGCAGGCGTCCATTTGGGCCTTTGAGTCGTCCGTTTGGTTCAGTTTTTGCCATATTGATTACCCCAGCACCAATCCGCCATCGGCCTGCCGCGACGATTCACCGGTGCCACTGTCGTAGGGATGCTTCAGCATTTCCTCGACGTTGATATCGATGCCCAGACCCGGTGCTTCCGACGGGATGAAATATCCGTTTTTTAGTTCAGATACGTTCGAAACGATGTCTTCCTTGAACGTGCCCGCTTCGGGAGAGAATTCGTTTACATCCCAGTTCGGAGTTGCCGTGGCGATGTGAGTGTTGGCCATGTTGGCGATCGGACCCAGGAAGTGATGTGGTGCCATTTTGATGTGGAAGCTTTCGGCCACCGCAGCGATTTTCTTCACGTGAGTGAACCCGCCAGCGAGCCCGATATCTGGCTTCAGGAAGCTCACTCCGGGAAGCGTGCAGTACTCACGGAACTCCCACAACGTGTTGTTCCGCTCACCGACGGCAAGTGGAATGTTGACTTTGTCGCCAACGCCACCCATCGACATCACAGAGTCGGGAGCGATGGGGTCTTCATAGAAGTACGGTAAAAACCGTTCGATCTGTTGAGCGAAAACGACCGATGATCCGGGGAACATGTTGCGGTGAATTTCGATTCCAATGTCGAAATCCCAGCCGACCTCTTCTCGCACCGCTTCGACTATCGCAGTGTTCTGACGAATCAGATCACCATGCGCCAGCTCGCCCCAGTTGTTCGGGAACGGTGTCATTTTAAGTGCAGTGTAGCCGTCGTTCTTGGCCATCCGAGCAGCTTTGGCGAAGCTTTCAGGGCTCGATAGCGGACCCGAGTAGCCGTACGAACCAAGCAAGACCATTGCTCGAACCTTGTCACGTACTTTGCCGCCGAGAAGATCCCATACCGGCGCGCCGAGCCGTTTGCCCTTGATGTCCCAGAGCGCAATGTCTATGGCGCTAAGAACAGCCGTTATCGCCGGACTGCGGAACGAATATTTGCGATATGCCGTGTTCCATATGCGGTCGACATCACGGGGATCAAGCCCTCGAATGTCGTCCTCAATCCGGTGCGCAATAACCTCGGTGGCATCGGCGTAACTCCAGAAGTTTCCTTCACCAACACCATAGGTGCCATCGTCGCAGGTGACCCTCACGGTCAACCACTTCGACACCAGCCAAGTTTCAATCTTCTCGATTTTCATATTGATATTCCGTCTATCTGGCCTCCTCTCCTTGGGGAGAGGATTGAGGTGAGGGAGAAATGTCGGCGTAAGAAATCATGGTTCAAATAAGAAAATATTCAGCTTCGAACGTAGTTTTATGACTCCGGATTTCCCCCTCAACCTAACCTTCTCCCTAGGGAGAAGGTATTGAATTTGTCCGCTCTCGACCTACCTAATGCAATCCATACAAGCTTGTGTCGGTCACCGTTTCGATTAGCGACTGGATGTAGCCGTTTGCGTACGCCTTTGCTCGGTGGCCGTATGCCGTGTCGCCAATGGTCATCGGGACGTGGTCGTCCATGAAGAAGCCATCGAATCCGTTCTCAGCGTAGATTCGCATAGCCCGGTACATGTCGACGTGACCCTTGTTTACGAACGTTTCGTGGAACTTCGGCACGGTGCCCGCCACGTTGCGGAAGTGCACATAAAGCACCCGTTCACGCTTCACGAAATACTCGATCATGTCGTAGATGCTTTCGCCGTTGTCCTGATCGGCACCGGCCATCTGCGAGAACGATCCCTGACAAAGCAGAATCGAGTTGTACGGACTGTCGACAATGTCGATCAACCGTTTGTAGTTCTCGAAGTTGAACACCAACTGTGGAACGCCACCGATTTCTTCCATCGGAGGATCAACCGGGTGAATTCCAAGCTTCACACCGTACTTTTCAGCAACTGGCGTCGCTTCCTTGACCCACGTTTCGAGACATTCCCATGCTCGGTCCAACGACAGATCCCAGTCGATAACGCTAGGCCAGTTCTCGACTTCGGCGTCGTAGGCGGTGCCAAGCGCACCCATGCCGATATCGACGTGACCCGTGCGGTAGAACCGCGGATATCGCCAGCTCATTGT
>CAVOCL010000108.1:0-6821 GCA_963694185.1 Dehalococcoidia bacterium | reverse complement strand
TATGGTCATAGACTGCAGAGCCACATCGTTCGACAGAACGACATCAGCGTTCACCGTAGGGCGTAGGAATCCCATCGATATCTTCATCGACACCCTGTACGCGCTCGAACCTGTTGCCACAACTTTTGCAGTGCCGGGAAGATGCGGTTCCATCGCCTCGGGATCGGTCAGAACGTCCCAAACCGTCTTTGCGGAGGCTGTGACCGTTCTGTCGTATACAAATTCCAAGCGTTATTCCTTGTGGAATTCCCGAAATGGGCTCTGTGATGTGAGGATGCGGTTGCTGCAGTGATAACTGCTATATCGACAATATCCGCGGAACTGCGGCAATTCAATCCGCCAACGGTCCACAAATTGCCCACCTCAGGAATAGCATTGTTCGCCTATGTCATCGCCCTCAAACGATCCGCCGGCGCCACCGACCGGCCCGGTTCGCAGTTCAGTTCGTTCGACCATACGCTCACTCGTATGGACCGTTTACGTACCTTCTTTCCTGCTATCGGTTGGACAGGGCATCCTCATCCCGGTGCTTCCGGGATTTGCGAAGCAGGAAATGGCAGCAACGATCGGCCTCATTGGAGTGGTGATCGCGGCACGGCATATTGGCACGATGATTTTCGATGTGCCGGCCGGTGTTCTTGTAACCCGAATGGGACTTCGCCGCACGATGATAGCGGGCGTAATTCTGTTTGGAGTTTCAGCGGTATGGGCAGGATTATCCCCAAACATCATTTCGCTCATCGCAGCCCGAATACTCACCGGGGTTAGCTTTGCGTTGTGGAGCATTTCCCGGCACACCTATATCGCTGCGGCAGTGCCGATGGACGTTCGAGGTCGGGCACTTTCGCTATTCGGCGGGATATCGAGAATCGCCACGATTTTGGGTCCGTTGCTTGGTGGATTACTGGGTGCGTATGTGGGAATACGAGTGCCGTTCTTTGCACAGGCAGGCGTGGCGATAGTGACACTGGTAGTGGTTCTGACCACAACCCGAAACATGATCGAGCCGGTTCGTTCAAAAGCAAGGCACAACGTTTTCAGTGAGCTTGGCTCCGTGGTATCACGGCACCGTCGAGACTTCGCCACGGCCGGAGTTGCTGCGGTCATGCTCCAGTTCCTTCGAGCGGGACGAGAATTCCTAATTCCGGTGTGGGGTGGTGAACTTGGACTTCCTCTCGACAAGATCGGTTACATCGCCACAGCATCATTCGCTGTCGATTCAATGTTGTTTCCACTTGTCGGCTATTCGATGGACAAATGGGGACGAAAGTCGACCGGAATACCAGCGTTCATTTTTCTCTCTATCGCAATTGCGCTCATTCCACTAACCGGCAGTTTCGGGGCGCTTCTGGCTGTTGGATTGCTGGCAGGGTTTGGTAACGGGCTTTCCAGTGGGTTCGTTTTGATCATGGGCACCGATCTATCGCCAAAAGAGAATCCCGGAGAGTTCCTTGGGGTTTGGCGACTTATCTCGGATACCGGCGGCGCGAGTGGGCCCATTGCAATCGGCGGAATTGCTCAGGTTGTCACGCTGGGTGTTGCATCGTTCGCAACGGCTGGCGTCGGTGTGTTCGGTGCGCTGATGCTGATCTTCGTAGTGCGAGAGACCATGACGGGCATACCAAGGGCGGTAGTGCCAACCAGACCACGAGCGAAGTAGCTCTCACGCTTTCCCGACCCCTGTGGAGGGATCTTCGGTCGACGAGGGGATGTGGAGTAATGCCCACCACAAGAGCGCGCTTCTCTGCCCCTGATCGCTCGATACCGATGGCGCCACTTGAAACACGCAACTCTGCATCGAGCCCCTCTAGAGCCCCTCAGCAGTCAGCAGTGCGTTCAGGTCTCTCAGGCACATGGCGTCGTCTTCCGGCGCTCTTGCGTCGACCCAGTCCTTCGATTCGCCTGTCATGCCCTCAACTGCGCCTACAGAAACGATTTCCTTAACCCACTCGTAGCCCTTCTCAACTGATGGCAGCAGGTTCTTGCCGGTCTTCAGCGACAGAGCAGCAACCAATCCGTAGCCGCCCCAGTTTGAAACGCTGGCGGTGATTAGTTCGGTGGTGGTCGTGACGCACGGATCGTCGGGCAGATTTTCGATGTCGGGGATGACATGGCGCATGTTGCCCATCCCTATCTCGTTCCCGCCATCACCAATACCGACCGAATAAGGGTGCTCATCGAACATGTGGTCGATCTTGGCGTTGTGCTCGGAGAAATCGAGACCCTTCCAGTTGCGATATGTGCCGTCGCCAAGCAGCCCTGCCCGTTCGATCGAAACGAGGGCCGATGGTGCGTGCTGAACTAGCAGTTTGTGGGCGAATTCGCTGGACTCACGATGAGTTGTGATCGGGAAATCGATCACTTCGTCGTCACCTGCGATCTTTCGCATGGCTACGGTGCAGTGCTTATCGGTTACATATGCAACGGTGTTGCCAAGGGCTTTCAGAGCTTCGGCAATGGCAACCGCACCGGGAGGTCCGTCGGTTTCAGGCTCCTGCGCTCTGATGATGTAGAAGCCGGTTGCGATCAGAATCTTGCCGGGGTGATCGAGCAGCAATTGCGCCGACTTCTCAAGCCAGCCTTCTTTCATGTGCTCGCGCAACGCCTTCATCCCGCGGATGTCGTCCTGCAGAATGATGTCTTCGATTTTGGTGAATATTGATGAATCGGGCATGTGTTTCCTACGCGCAGAGTCGGTTTGTTCGAAGCTAAGTGTTGCGGATCAGCCGTCTACAGAACAGCCAGGTCTTCGTCCATCAGATCGGTAACGAACATGCGGCCTGGTGAGTGGGTGATCATCAGCTCAGGCTTCGATGACATTGCAACTGACTGCGGTGTTACCCCGCACGCCCAGAACACTGGAACATCGTCGTCACTATCTTGCTCCCAAACGTCGCCAAAGTCGGGCTTCGTGATATCGGCGATTCCGATTTTAGAAGGATCACCAATATGAATCGGAGCCCCGTGCGTACCGGGGAAGCGTGAAGTTGCTTGCACGGCTCGCACGACCTTGTCGCTCGGTATCCAGCGGTGCGAAACGACTACTGGACCTGAGAACGGACCCGACGGCGCAGTTTCAATATTCGTAATAAACATCGGCACGTTTCGTTCGGTGCCGTAGTAAGGCAGGCTAATTCCGTTCGCCATTAGTGCGTGCTCAAACGAGAAGCTGCAGCCCAGCAAGAAAGTGACCAGATCGTCGCGCCAGTGATCACCAAGATTCTCGGGCTCGTCGACAAGCTCGCCGTTCTTGAAGATGCGATACAACGCCACGTCCGTTCGAATGTCAGATCCGGGTGCTGTAAGCGCAGCCTCCACCAATCCGGCCTCGATCACCTCGACCACCGGGCAAGGCTTCGGGTTGCGCTGACAGAACAGCAGGAACTCGAACGCAACGTCTCTCGGCAGAATCGCAACGTTTGCCTGTACGTGCTTCGGCGCTACCCCAGAAGTCGGCTGTAAAAAACGACCCTCTCGAATAAGTTGTCGAGCCTCGACACCGGTTTGTGGAAGTGTGATCTGTGTAGCCATTACCGCATCTTAGATACCCGGATATTCCGGGTCAAACTCTAAACTCGCTCAACTTCGCTCCCATTCGAGCTTGGTGAGGACTAATATCTTGGCGAATCAGCGATCTCTTGAGGTCACAAACTCGCTCGAACGTCACCATTTCATCGCACTTGCGTGACGTGCAATCTGGAATCAAAGACCAAACCCGAAAAACAAAAACAATGAAAATTACTCGTATTGATCAGTTTGCTCCGAGAAATCGGACCCGACTAATTCGAATATCCACTGATACTGGCATCGAGGGCTGGGCGGAAAGCACCCTCGAGGGCAAGCCGTATAGCGTACCCGCGGCGATAGACGAAATTGCGGATTACCTGATTGGCAAAGATCCGCTCCGCATAGAACACCACTGGCAAATGATCTATCGCGCCTCGTTCTTCCGGGGCGGTGCGCACAACATGTCAGCACTCGCCGGTATCGACGCCGCACTGTGGGATATCGCCGGAAAGCACTACGGTGTCCCCAGCTACATGCTGATGGGCGGCAACGTCCGCGATCGCATCCGGGTTTACGCTCACTGGGGCATTCGCGATTTGTCGGACGAGGGTTTGGAAGCGTCCCGGGATCGACTCACCATGCTGCAGAAAAGTGGATACACCGCTTACAAGGCTGGACCTGCGGGCAACTGGCGCGCCCACGAGCCCCCGGCAGTTATAGATAAGTTCGTGAAGGCTGCCTATATGATGCGTGAGTGGGTTGGTGACGAAGTCGAACTGTGTTTCGATTTCCACGCGAAGATGACTCCCGGACTTGCTGTTGAGATCTGTCACGAGATCAAGGGCATGCGCCCGATGTTCGTCGAAGAGCCGGTACCACAGGAGAACGTGGACGCCTTAAAACGGGTTCAGGAACAAGTGCCGTTTCCGCTGGCGACCGGCGAACGACTTCTCTCCCGCTGGGAGTTCCGCGAAGTCATCGAAAAGCAAGCCGTTTCGCTGCTGCAACCCGACGTCGCTCACTGTGGTGGGCCTTCGGAACTGAAGCGAATCGCCAACTACGCCGAGGTTTACTATCAGCACATCATGCCTCACTGTGCGATCGGACCGCTGGCTCTGGCAGCCTGCATGCTGGTCGACGCCGTGGTGCCAAACTTCCTGATCCAGGAACAGGTCGATGCCGGTTTAGGCAATGGGCTGCTGAAGAAGGACTGGGTAGTTAAAGACGGTCACATCGATCTTTGGGACACTCCGGGACTCGGTGTCGAAGTCGACGAGGTCGAGGCAACCAAGGAGTACAGCGGCGATGCATACGGTTTCAACAAGGAACTCGGCGGCGAGAACTACCACGCCAACGACGGCTCAGTAGCCGACTGGTAACAGGCGAGGCCTGGTTTTCTTTTAGGAATACGACACGCCCAGACCTACTACGGTCTGGGCGTGTTTTTATGAGGGCGAATTATAGGCAGATTAGTGTCAATTTACCCAAAGGCTTAGGACTCTACCGTTCGATCACGAAACGACTGGTCGGGTGCCAATCCAGGGCTGTGCCGTCTCGAACGCTCGGCTGGCCCTTAGGACAGTTGCATCATCATCGTAGGCACCGACTATCTGCATGCCAACTGGCATACCACCTTCGCCGAACCCGCACGGCACCGAAGATACCGGGTTGAACGATGAATTGAAGACCATCGTGAACGGTATGGCACCATAGTTGATGCCGGCCATTTCGTCTGTGGGTGTGTTCGAACCGACCGTTTTTGGCGGGTTCAGATGAGGCCACGCTACTGCTGCGTTGGTCGGAGCGAGTATGAGGTCGTACTCCTCGAAAAGCTGGTGCATTTGTAGCTGGAGATTCTGGACATCTCGCAGTGCGACGGCGACGTCCGCACCCGTAAGCGTTTTGCCATGGTTGATCATTTCCAGCGTGTACGGCATCAGGTCTTCGGGTCGTTCTTCAGCGAGATGGCCGTACATGGCGACCTGACCCGCCGTCCAGAGCGTCCACCAGGCGTCCCTCGGTACCTTGTCGAACGTGATATCAACAGGCTCTACGTTGGCACCGAGTTCGGTGAACGCTGCCCATGATGACTCAACAGCCGTGGCCACGTCGTCGTTCACGTCAGAAATGCCGAGCGTCATAGTGGTGCCGATGCGCATTCCCTTAATGCCATCTTCGAGCTGGCCGAGATAGTCGGGGGTCGGTGTTTTTACTGATCCGGGATCACGTGGATCGAAGCCCGATAGAGCCTGATTCAAGATTGCTGAGTCACGAACATCGTTTGACATCGGGCCGCTCGTGCCAGCCGAGTTGTAAGCGGATCTTGCCTGACCACCGAAACGTGGGATTCGCCCGTGAGTGGGCTTGTGGCCGAAGATGCCGCAGAACGAAGCCGGAAGTCGCACCGATCCGCCGCCGTCTGAGCCGGTTCCTATCGAACACATGCCAGAAGCGATCGCTGCTGCCGTTCCGCCGCTTGAGCCGCCGGGCATTCTGGCGGGATCCCACGGGTTGTTGCACGTTGGGGCGACGTTCGTGAAGGTTTCTTCCCGGTTGCCGAACTCGGGTGTGTTGGTTTTGCCGAGAATCACTGCGCCTGTCGCCCGAAGGCGTTCGACCGCAACGGAATCGTAGTCGGGAATCCAGTCTTTGAAGAACGTGCTGCCGAGAGTAGTGCGCAAGCCCTTTGTAACTTCGAGATCTTTTACGACGATTGGAACGCCGTGCAGTGGGCCGGGTAGATTGCCTTCAGCCAGTTCGGAATCGGCTTTGGCGGCTGTTGCGAGTGCGCCTTCTTCGTCGAGAGTTATGAACGCATGTAGTTGTGGTTCGAGTTGCGCGATTCTTCGTAGCGCTGCCTCGGTCATTTCAACTGACGATATCTCTTTATCAACGATCATCTGGTGCTGTCGGTGTCCCGGCAGGTACATCAATTCACGGTCGTTCATTGCTTCTCGATTTCAATCTTCACTTGTTGTAATTCGTTTCGTAAGCGGCGGTTCATGAACCACTTTGCGAACCATCCGGTAAGCACGAACAAAACCGCCGTGAACTTACTGTCGGATCGGGCGTTCATCCTGATGCTTAGCTCGGTCGAAATCCCGCCGTTAGCCTCTTCAAATCCGTATTCGACCAGTATCGGGTAAGGACCCTTCACCGTGTCGACAACGAACGTCTCGCCAAGCAAAGCCTTTCTGACCTCGAAGATGATTTCGTTGGTCTTTCGACCGTACTTGTAGTCGATTCGATATCTCGAACCAGGCTTGGGTTCCCCATTGTCGATCCAGCTACCCGGTTCGTCCACATCGTGCACC
>CAVOCL010000107.1:0-6829 GCA_963694185.1 Dehalococcoidia bacterium | reverse complement strand
CGAATCCGAAACCGGTTGAGGTTGAAGATTGAAACGGTTTTTAGTCGAGCCTGACATTGGATACATCCCCAGAATCAGTCGGAGCGTTAGCTCACTATCATGAATTCAACCAGCCCTAATGGCGAATGTTCGGAAGTTTATCCGAGATGGAGTTAAACCATCGGATTCAGGTCGACGGTCCCGGCTGTGCCGTCTACCGAAATCAGTTGGCCGTTGGCGATTTTTTCGGTGGCTTGTTTGGTTTGGATTACGCAGGGGATGCCGTACTCGCGGGTGATTAGCGAGGCGTGCTGGAAATTGTCACCGCCGTCGAGCACGAGTGCTCCGATGAGCGGGAAGATGGGCACCCAGTCGGGGCCGGTGTTATCGACAACGAGGATGTCGCCTTTTTTTATGTTCGGCGGTCTCGAGGTTCGAGTTATTACGACTCGGGCGGTGCCGGTGAAGGATCCCGCTGACGAAGGCTCACCGTGAAGCGTTTGACCGTCTTCGCTTATGCCTCGAAGTGGTTCTTCCTCGTCGTTTTCTTTTTCTTTTTCGGGTGGCTTGGTGCCAATAAAATCAGGTCGATCGAGCTTTGAGGCTTCGACCCATGATTCTTTCGCCCCAGACGCGAGAGAACGAAGATCTGAATAATCGCCAGTCGCTGCCGCACTCTCAAGCTGGGCAAGGTGCAAGTAGAAAATATCGTCTGCAGTGTCGATCACACCTTCACGAACCAGAGCCATTCCGGCACGATTGATCGATTCTCTATATTCGCCGTGCGTCCGTTGCTCGATGAGGTAGTTGTGGTTCTCCATCATCTTGATGTGATGGGTTGCCCGGAACAACATGAAGTCGAATTTCTTACGGAGTTTGCGGTTGTTGCCGATGCTTGCTCGTACCGTTCGAATAGCGGTTTCACGCCGTTGTCGGAGTTCTTTATGGGAACGGCCGTGATCGGCGAGATCCTGTCGAGCGAACGAACCTATCGAGTCGAGAGGGATTTCCGGTTTCATGTTCCAACTGGGGTCGGTTGGTTTCCACGCGGCACCGTAACCGAGCCCGTTTCGGCAGCCCCAGATTTTCATCATGGCGGTGAATCTGATGCGGAACTGGCGAACTGCTGGGAGTTTGCCGTTGCCTCGTGCGAAGAGTGATTTGTAGTCTCTCGTCTCAAAAGTTTTTGTTAGCCAGTCATCGGCTTTTACGAGTGTTGCCAGACTGATTAGCCGCCTGGTGAGGCGCGACGTCATGTGATCGAGACCGAGTGTGAAATCCGCCGCCTCGCCAGTAGATTTTCCGATGATTTCTTCGAACTGTTTGGTCTGGTTGTGATCGAGTTTGAAGCCCGCCCATGCTCGCCAGTGTAGGTCGTCCATGTGGTCGGCTGCGATGATCATCGACTGGCGCAGGTGGGTAATGAGATCGGGAATCGGAGCATTGTCTGATGGTCTTGCCCCTACGATTTCTCCCAGATTTTTTAGCAGGACTGGTTCGACTTTTTCGTAGTAGTACGTCGTGCCTTTTTCCAGATATCGCCGACCCGCCAGATGATGCTTGAAAAGACGGGATTTGAGTTCTTCAGGGTCACGGGGTTTTACCGCCGAGTACAGCCAGCCGTTTACGAGCTTCTTCATGCTCATTCGGCCCATGTACTGCCCGACGTAATCGACAGAACGTGTTTCAGCCACGCTCTGCATGTATACGTAGTCGATTACCAACGGGAGGGATGCGGTTTTGCCCCCTGTTTGCCAGTGGAGTTTTTCTTCTTCTGGGTTGTCCCATTCGACCGGGAATTCGGTTTCTTTTTTCGCACCGGTCGTAACGGCGCGGGACTGGAGAATGTGGACGACGTTGTCTTTAACGGCGAATTCGATGTCGCGGTCGTCGCCGGATGATTTCTTGATTGCAGTGGCGGCTTTGGCTACTGCGAGGAGCTGATTATCGGTGAGTGCTGGGGAGCTTCGTTTGTTGGCCGGGACGGGTACACGGTCAGTTGAACCGGTCGTGCCCTGAACGAACATCCATTCTTTGTCTTTCACATCTCTTTTGGTTATTTCATGTTTTTCGGATGTGAGCGTGAACGAGTCGGCTGTTGCCTCACCTGAAACCACGCCTTCACCAAGGCCTAGTGCAACGTTGATGAGGATCTGATCGGTGCCGTCGCGTGGGTCGCGGGTGAAGATCACTCCACCGGCATCGGCATTGATTAGCTCCATGACGAGTACGCCCATAGAGCCCGTTTCGTGCTGTATTCCCTGGCGCTGTCTATACGAGATTGCTCGACCTGTGTAGTAAGAGGACCAAACATCGCGGATTCTGCGGACGACCTTTTCAGCATTCGTGGCGTCAAGGAACGTGTCGTACATGCCTGCAAACGATGCTGCTTCGAGGTCTTCCACGGTTGCCGACGATCGAACGGCAAAGGCTGTGGTAGTGATGGCGGTGCCATTTATTCTTGTTGCAATGGCATCGGCGAGGCCGATAGGTGTGGGAAGTGAGTTGAGAAGCGTGGCTATTGCGTCGGCGGCCTCGAACGCTGAAGCTGGATTATCGGGATCCACAGCGGTTAGCAGTTTTGCAACTACACCTTTGACTGGCTCGATAAATTCATCGAAAGCGTTTGCTGGAATCGCAAATCCGTAGGGCACAGTTGTGCCTTGTCGAATGAGATCTGCAACGGATGCCGTCTTGCCGCCGACTATCGCTGGGTCGAGTGCCTGCGAGGAGTCAAGTTCAATGATGAATGGCGTTGTGTGGGCGGTTGGCATAGCGGTCGATATTACAGGTATCCGACGGTTGGACGGGTATTGATAAATGTCAAAAAAACAGGCGCTCAAATGGCGCCTGTGTGATGTGTTCGTTTTGCTGAGGGGTTAGCCGAAGCGAACATTGGCGATTGCTACACCGACGAATACGAATGCCAGGACGATGGTGATTCGGAACAAAAGCTGTTCGACACCACGTCGTGATCGGAATGTGCTGGATGCCTCTCCGAAGAGTGAGGATCCGGATCCGCGGGCCTGCATGAGCAACACGGCGATAAGCGTGATTGCGGTGAACATCAATATGAGGCTAAATACGGTATCCATGAATTTTCCTGTGCGCCGTTTTGGGGGCGCAAGTAGTAAACAGCTATCTATGTTAGGGCTAGTCGGGCCGTCTCGCCACTAATTCGTTGTGCGAATTCGTGGGCGTTTGGCGTTAGCTCCGGGCGTCGTCGGATGACTTGGTCGCCGGCGGGTGATGCTGTGTTTCTTGTGTTGTGTGCCTGAGACGGGTATTCGCTGCAGAGGGGAGAGAAAGATCCTGAAATGAATTCAGGATGACAGTAGGTGGTTTGGCGTTAGCGGTTTGCCAGTTTTTCTTTGATCATTTCGGTTGCTTGGACTGGGTCGGCCTGGCCTCGGGTGGCTTTCATTACCTGACCCATGAGCGACTTGAGGGCGACTTCTTTTCCGCCGAGATAATCGTTGACAGCTTTTTCGTTATTGGCGATTACTTCGTCGACGATCGGGCCGAGTGAATCATCACCTGAAACGACTCCGAGGCCAAGGTCTTCGATGATCTTCTCTGGCGCTGTTCCCTTACTGAACATCAGCTCGAATACCTGCTTGACCGAGTTGTTGTTCAGTTCGCGTTTGCGGAATTTTTCAACGAGAATTGCGAGATTGGCTGGTGTGACATTGCTATCGGCCATGTTCACGATTTCGGCTTCGTTCATCATGCGAGCCATCTCGCCGGTGAGCCAGTTTGCAGCTGCTTTGGCGAACGCCTGCTTCGTTTCACTGGAAGCGCCTTTGACACCTGTGCAGACCTCTTCAAAATAGTCGGCGGTGGACCGAAGTGCGGTCAGCAATTCTGCGTCGTACTCGCTGAGTCCGAATTCGCTGATGAATCGGCTCTTACGTGGAAGCGGAAGTTCGGGCATCGCGGCCTGGGTACGCTCGATCCACTCTTCGCTGATGATCAGCGGCGGGATGTCGGGTTCTGGGAAGTAGCGGTAGTCGTTGGCTTCTTCCTTGCTGCGTTGGGAGTTCGTAATACCCTTGCCATCGTCCCAGCCACGGGTTTCCTGGACGATGCGTTCGCCACTTTCGTAGCATCCGATTTGGCGTTCAATTTCATATTCAACCGCTCGGACAACTGCCCGAATGCGGTTCATGTTCTTCACTTCGACCTTGGTCGTAAGTTCGGTTGAGCCTTTGACGCGGACGCTGACGTTGGCGTCGCAGCGGAACGAGCCTTCTTCCATGTTGGCCGTGCCAACACCGAGGTATCGAATGATGTGCTGAAGATTGGTGATGTAGGCCTCGACCTGTTCAGACGTGTGCATGTCTGGTTCGGTGACCACTTCCATCAGGGGAGTGCCGGCGCGATTTATGTCGAGCAGCGAGTGGACCGTGCCGCCCATGGGGCCTTCGACGTGGATGAGACGGGCGACGTCTTCTTCCATGTGGACGCGGTTGATGCGGACTCGGATGGGGTCTTCAAGCGGCAGGTCGACGTAGCCTTCGTAGCAAATCGGCTCGTCCATCTGGGTGATCTGGTAGCCCTTCATAAGGTCGGGGTACGTGTACTGCTTGCGGTCGAATTTGGTGATGCGGGCGATGTTGCAGTTGATCGCCATGCCGATCATCATGGCGTATTCGACGGCGGTTTCGTTGACTACCGGGAGGGTGCCGGGGAGCGCCATGCTTACTTCGTCGACAAGCGTGTTCGGCTCGGCAGTCTGGTAGGCGGCACTAGATGTGCCGAACATCTTGGAGCGCGTCTTGAGCTGGACGTGCGTTTCGAGACCTATTACTGCTTCATACTCCACGAGTCGAGTCACCTTTCACCAGCTAGGCTGGGTTTTCTTTGCGGGCGTGGTGGCTAGCCCACGTTTTCTTGAAGACGGGTGGAAGATCTTGCCCGCATAGACCAAGCACTTAGTTTATTCGCGGGTTGGGTCTGTTTGGTAGGGAATCTTGGCTCACATGCAAAAACATGTTGTTTCGCACGTAAAGCCAAGTCGTTTCGCACGTGCATCAGTATTGCTTCGCAGTTACGAATTTCGTTGACGCTGTAGGCCATCGGTTTTAAACTAATACCTGACCGAATGAGTCAGGAATTCGATTTTCTGCGATTTGAGTTCAAAATACGGGTTCTCACACTATATTTTTCAAGGTGGAGAGCCCGGCAGATCATCCGTCACGGAGCTACTTATTGACTAACCAGAACACGATCTCACGGGAAACCGACCTTTCGGGCGGGGAATACAAGTGGGGATTCGTAACTGATGTAGAGACCGATCTCGCTCCTAAGGGGCTGAGTGAGGACATCGTAAGGCTGATTTCTTCGAAGAAGGATGAGCCCGAATGGCTGCTTGAGTGGCGGCTGAAGGCATACCGCTACTGGGTGAAGCTTGCGGAAGCTGAGGCCGAGCCAACTTGGGCGATGATCGATTACCCAGGAATCGACTACCAGGACATTTACTACTACGCCGCTCCGAAGGGCATGAACGAGGCTCCAAAGAGTCTCGATGATGTCGACCCCGAGATGCTCGAAACATTCGAGAAGCTCGGTATTCCGTTGCAGGAACGTGCTGCACTCGCCGGTGTTGCCGTCGACGCAGTATTCGATTCTGTTTCCGTGGCAACCACCATGGAAAAGCAGCTCGGTGAACTGGGAATTATTTTCTGTTCGTTCGGTAACGCAGTGAAGAACCATCCCGAACTCGTAAAGAAGTACATGGGTTCAGTTGTTCCTCACACCGACAACTTCTTCGCAGCGCTTAACGCCGCCGTATTTACAGACGGCTCGTTTGTTTATATTCCGCCCGGAGTTCGCTGCCCGATCGAATTGATGACCTACTTCCGGATTAACACCGAAGGATCGGGTCAGTTCGAACGTACTTTGATCATTGCTGACGAGGGTTCTTACGTTTCGTATCTCGAAGGTTGCACAGCTCCCTTCCGCAAAACCAGTCAGCTTCACGCCGCTACGGTTGAGCTGATTGCGTTGGACGATGCCGAGATCAAGTACTCGACCATCCAGAACTGGTTCCCCGGAACCAAAGACGGTGAGGGTGGCGTGTACAACTTTGTCACCAAGCGAGGTCGTGCCGACAAGAACTCCAAGATTTCATGGACGCAGGTCGAAACAGGATCTGCAATTACATGGAAGTACCCGAGCGTCATTCTTAAGGGTGACAACTCGGTTGGTGAGTTTTTCTCGGTTGCGCTGACAAATAATCATCAGCAGGCCGACACCGGCACGAAGATGATTCACATCGGCAAGAACACCAAGTCGACCATCGTGTCGAAGGGTATTTCTGCTGGTAAGGGCAACAACACGTATCGGGGTCAGGTGTTGATCATGCCGGGTGCCGAGAACGCCGTGAACCACACGCAGTGCGATTCGCTGTTGGTTGGTGATCAGTGCGGCGCTCACACGGTTCCTTACATCGAGGTGCGAAATCCTACGGCTCGGCTTGAGCACGAGGCTTCGACTTCGAAGGTTTCCGATGATCAGCTGTTCTACCTGATGGCACGTGGGCTTTCCGAAGAGGAAGCGCACCACATGATCATCACAGGGTGGAGCCGAGAGGTGTTCAAGGAGCTTCCGTTCGAGTTCGCTCTTGAAGCCGCACAACTGCTGAAGGTATCGCTAGAAGGCGCCGTCGGGTAGCTAGCTACCTTTTCTTTGTGCCTCGCACATTATTTTTTTAGATCATTGCCAAACACGATTCAGAGCTGAAGTAAACAGATAAAAATGCTTGAGATTACTAACCTGCACGCGTCCGTCGTGGACATTGAAGATTCAGAGATTCTTAAGGGAATCGACCTGAAAGTTGGCAAGGGCG
>CAVOCL010000106.1:0-6841 GCA_963694185.1 Dehalococcoidia bacterium | reverse complement strand
GTTCGAGGTGGTATCGACCTTCTCGACGCCCGCCCGACAGCGAACGTCGCTGACTAGTTCTGGTTTGTAGCCTCTAGCTCGACAAAATAAATCAACCTCTTAGCCTTGTGCTTGCTTGAGTTCTACGGAACTCGTGTGAGCGCAGGGCTTTGTTGTTTAAATTTCTGACGATTCGTCTAAACTGCGGCGGTCGAACCGACCGGTGCTTGCCCCTGAGCGCCGAAGCTGTATGAACTGGATGTAGACCATTGCAACAGATAATTCCGCCGCCTACTGAGGATCTTGCTTGGGTGATTGGTCCGTATCAGGAGCCGATCGCTCGGGTCACACCGGGAGAGACGGTTCAGATTTCTACGCTTGATGCGTTCGGGAATTTGATCGATTCGCCTGATCTTGATCTCAGCGAGATTATTCAGGTGCCGTTCGTGAATCCGTGCACCGGACCGATTTACGTTGAGGGTGCAGAGCCCGGCGACACGCTTGCGGTGAGAATCGACTCGATTGAGATCACTCGGGATTACGCCGTGAGCTGCTTGATTCCCGAGTTCGGTGGTTTGTGCGGAACACCGTTTACTCGCGTGTTGAACGAACCACTGCCTCAAAACATCATGCTGCATTATCTGAACGAAACCGAGATGGTTTACGACCCGAATCTAAACATCCTGCCGATACCGGTTGAGCCGTTCTACGGCACGATTGGCACGTCGCCTGCGGTTGAGGCGATATCGACTCTTTCGCCGGGATTTCATGGCGGGAATATGGATGCTGCCGATATCTGCCCCGGCAACATGGTTTATCTTCCAGTGAACGTGCCGGGTGCGTTGCTGTTTTTGGGCGATG
Organism: Dehalococcoidia bacterium; assembly: GCA_963694185.1. Lineage (GTDB taxonomy): Bacteria > Chloroflexota > Dehalococcoidia > Lucifugimonadales > Lucifugimonadaceae > Lucifugimonas. Next base: position 6,001 of record CAVOCL010000106.1, on the reverse strand, counting down.
GGCACGCCGCACAGGGCGATGGCGAGGTGTGCGGAGTTGCGGCAGAGGTGCCTACTAAGGGGACGCTTACGATCGATGTGATCAAGAATCGGGCTGTTGCTACGCCTCGGGTTGAATCGGATGAGTATCTGATGTCGATCGGCAGCGCGCGTCCGATGGAAGACGCTGCACGGATTGCGTTCTACGATCTGGTTACGTGGCTCTCTACCGACCACGGATTCGAGCGGCTTGAGGCGTATCAGCTGTGTTCGCAGGTGGCGAAAGTACGGGTCGCAAACATGGTCGACATTTTGTACTCGGTAGTAGCCAAGTTCCCGAAGCGGTATTTGATTCGAGATTAGGTTGGCGAGGATGTTCTTTCCCTCTCGCCTGCCCAGCTTTACACGCGCAAACTACTGTCATCTCGACCGAAGCGAAGCGGAGCGGAGAGACCTCGGGCGTGTGCGTAGGAATCCTCTACCCAATCGAATACCCAATCGAACGAATGTTTGCCATTGAACGAAGTCCCCAATGTCAACGCCTAAGGTCCCTCCGGCAAGGTCGAGATGACGTTGTGCTGGTTAGACCGTATGTGACTGATACTAACGGAGGTCGCCCGCTGAACGCTGTCCCTCCGCTGCACTGGCGCTCCGGTCGGGAAGACGGAGTTATCTGCGACTCAAGTCCTCTCCATTAGGGAGAGGATTTAGGTGAGGGGGAACGAGGGTGAGGGGCTGGGGTCGTACGGTGGACGATGCTAAAACGCTGGCATGCCCCCTCAACCTAACCTTCTCCCTAAAGGGAGAAGGGACAAAGGGATAAGACGCCAGTTTCCAACGCACTAAATTGGCACGGTTGAGCGAGATCCTGATTCCCATTCGGCTGCGCTCAGGGCAGCTCAGGTTCAGGACGACGGTCATTCCGAATTAAAAGCATCAATAACGCCACTTCACACCTCGCTGCTTCACGGATGCAGGATCACCTTCGTGTAGCCATCTTCTCGGCGGTCGAATTTTGTGTAGGCGTCGGGGGCTTCGTCTAGCGATACTTCGTGCGATACGACGAAGCTTGGCATTGCACGCCCTGAGATGATCAGATCACGCAGGTTGGCGTTGTACGTCTTCACATTGCACTGGCCGGTGCCAAGTCGTAGGCCCTTTTCGAACAGCTGGCCGAAGTTGATCGTTAGTGCGCCCTTCTTGGCACGCTCGTCGACTCCGCCGGGATCGGACGGTACGTACAGACCGGGGATTCCGAGTGCGCCGGTTGGGGCAACAACGTCGATTAGCTGGTTCAGGACGATGTTCGGGACCTCGTCCTGTTCTCCACCAACAGCGGATGAGCCGGCAGCAGTCGCCTGATAGCCCACAGCGTCGATTCCCTTATCTACACCCACTTTGCCAAGATGCGACTTGATCTGCTCGACTGGATTTCCTTCGTCGTAATTGATCGGTATCGCCCCGATTTCGGCGGCTTTATCGAGTCGTTCTTGAACGTGGTCTACCGCGTATACCTGCGATGCACCACGCAAAATTGCGCTGTACGAAGCCATTAGTCCAACGGGTCCGCAGCCAAACACGGCGACGGTTTCGCCCGGTGTTACGCCAGCGAGTTCGGTGCCGTGATAGCCGGTTGGGAAGATGTCGGCAAGCAGCGCAAAGTCGGCTTCGTGCTCCATGCCTTCAGGTAGCAGCAGACAGTTGAAATCGGCAAACGGCACCTGCATTAGCTCGGCCTGACCACCGACCCAGGGTCCCATCGAAACGTATCCGTATGCTCCGCCAGCGAAGCCGGGGTTTACGGTTGTGCAGTATCCGGTGAAGCCGCCCAAACAGTTCTTGCAAAATCCACAGGCTACGTTGAACGGCATGACGACTCGATCGCCGACCTTGCGCTCTTTGACCGCAGGGCCAACTTCGACGATCACGCCCATGTTTTCGTGGCCAAACACGATGCCGGGTTCGGCTGCAGTGCGACCTTCGTACATGTGGAGGTCGGACCCGCAGATGCACGATGACGTGATTTTGACGATGGCGTCGTTCGGGTGGAGGATCTGTGGGTCTGGAACCGTTTCAACTGCGACTTTGAATGGCTCTTTGTATACAACCGCTTTCACTGCGACGACTCCTGCTGATGTTCGAAACTGGCTTAGGTGCTCACACTATGGTTCGACTTTCGCAGTTTGTCCAGAGATAAAGGTGCCATTGGCACGTTTAGGGGAGGATGATCACGGGTGATCAGGGTGTAACGGTGTCCTAAAGTCCTTTCAATTAGGGAGAGGATTTAGGTGAGGGGGAATGCGGGCTGGGCTTGGGTGATCGGTTGTAGGTGCTCCAACGTTGGCACGCCCCCTCAACCTAACCTTCTCCCTCAAGGGAGAAGGGGAAAAAAAGGAGAAGCATCAACTCAGAAGCCAACCTCAACTCATGATTACCTGTTCGATAATCGTGCGATTTTGTAGCAGCCATGAGGCTGAGCGGGCGCGCCATGCCAGACCCCAAAGCGCCTCTTGATCGGTTGAATCGCGGGTTACTTCGGCTTCATCGGCCTGAAATGCGGTTTCGTGAACGACGTATTCGACTATGAGGTCGAAGAAGTCATTGCGGTCAGATTTCGCAAGGCCGTATGCATCTAGCATTACTCGCGCCTGGCGTGCCCGATCGGCTACCGGAGCGAGCCCTTCGTGTTCGGCAATATCGTCGCTAAAAAGCCTTACGTTCAGCCAAACAGCTTGCGCCAGCTCGACCAGCGGGTCGACAGGCCCTGCGTACTCCCAGTCGATCAATCCCACGGGCAGGTCATTTTGCGAAACGATGTTCCACGGAGCGAAATCACAGTGGCTGATGATTCTTTTTGAGTTTCCTAGTTCACGACCGAAAAACGGAGGCCAAACGGCATCTGGTTCTGGCTTGAACGAAGCGGCGGTGCTGTGGAGATCTCGCAGCATTTCGCCTAGTTTGGCCGCGCCTTCATCAGTCCAGGGTCGCGGATTGATCACTTCGCCTTCGATGAAACTCAGCGTTTCACGACCGTCTTCAGCGAAGCCCGATCCAACGATTCTGGGTGCTGCGGTGAATCCTCCGGCCTCCAAATGGCGAAGGAACGAGTGGACTGACGCGGCCCAGCAACCTGTTTCTCGCAGCACGACGTCGCCGCGTTTGTACACGACTGAGCGCTCTTCGCTGCTTAGCCATGCTCGTCGCATAGGTTCGCTTAGTGGGATTTCGGGTTCATCTCGAGGCATGTGGACAACATAGCAAGCTGACCACGCGAGTGATGACCGTTGATCGATCGGATCAATGGTGATTAATGTGGAGCCGGTTCGAGGTCCTGAATCAAGTTCAGGATGACGGAAGCAGGTTCAGGATAATTGTGCGAGAAATCCCGTTCGCAACTTAGACCCGGGCGAATTTCTGTAGGCGATTGTTCCCGCCGACTTCGGCGATATATATCGACTCTTCAGCGTCGATGTAGACACCGTGTGGTGAGTTCGTAAAGTGACCAACGCCTTCGCCCTTCTCACCCCAGCGACCTATTAGCGCGCCGTCCAGAGTCCGCAACTCAACACCAGCGTGCCCAACGATGTGCATCACGCCGTGACTATCGATCACAGCGTCGTTTGCTCCAAGCACATCTGACCACTCCCGAAGGTAGTTGCCATTGAGATCGAATATCTGGCATCGGTTGTTCGCTCGATCCATCACATAGACGTTGTCATCGTCGTCTACCAGCACGTGGTGCGGAAGGTTGAACTCGCCGGGGCCGCTGGCCGGGGTGCCTGTAACTTCTTCGCCGAGCCAGCCTTGCAAAAACACCGGATCACCCGAGCCGAACGACAGGATGTGATCGCCTGACGAGCTGTAGCGATGCACTCTGTTCTGTCCATAACCGTCGGATACGAAAATGTCGCCTGATCGTGATTGCGTCGCACGGGTGCACATATTAAACGGCTCGCCCGGTGCGCCACGCTCGCCCTTGGTTCCGATTGTCATCAGCACCTCACCGGAAGTCGAGTACTTGGTGACGGTGTGGTGACCGCAGTCCGCATGAAAAATCTCATCGTCGCCGTTGATCCACAGACCGTGCGGCGAGGAAAACTCGTTGGTGAGTCGGGTGTCGAGCAGTGCTCCGTCTTGATCAAACACCAGCATGTGACCTGTGGCAGGAGTGATGTCGTTGAACGATCCGTCGGCTTTGGGATCACGCACAACAGCGTAGATGTGACCCGATGAGTCGCCAGCGATATCGGCAGAAACCCCGTTGATCGTCATCTGCGGCCAGTTCTCAACTAGTTCGTATCGGTAGTCTCCGACACCCCATTGCTTCGTCATGTTCATCGCTCATTTCGTGCTCGTCTGTGGGTCACTCGCTGATTTCTGTAGCGCTCAGCATTGAATGCGTACAGCTACGGTGTCGGGAGTATAGCTCCATTAGGGAGTGGGGTCAGCGGGAGCTAACGCCAGAGTATGAGTCCTCCCACGCCCAGCCCCACCGAGGGTCTCTCCACTCCGCTACGCTGCGGTCGAGAAATGGTTGTTGGCGGTTCGATGTATTACGAAAACGCCGCAGTGCGGCGTTAGACCAGGCCTTCGGCCCAGTCGCCTGATAGGACTGTTTCGAACATATCGGCGTGTTCATCGTTCCAGCCGAAGCGATTGACGAGGTTCAGGCGGTAGATCAGTTCCAGCGCGCTGAGACGAGCCGAAAGCGCATCGTCGCTCAGATCGCCCTGGCACAGTTCAACAAACGGCTTCATTAGACCGATATCAAGTGGGTCGTCGTATACCGCTTCGAGTTGCTCGGGAACGAAGTTCCACGGGTATCGCCAGAACCTCAGCAGCATGTCCAGCTCATAGTCAGCAGGCGCAAGTGCCATTCGATCAAAATCAAGGATTCCTGCCAGTCCGCCATCGTTGTCGACCAGGATATTGCCGAACCACAGATCGCCGTGACACAGCACTCGTGGCCGATCGACAAGCGCTTCTGCCCACTGAGCAAACGCACCCTGCGACTGCGTTAGCACTCGACCTGGCACGATTGCGTCGACGGCTCTCAGGGCGCGGTTGAACGACATCCTGATGTGCTGGCCCCAGTCTTTCGTTTCGGCGTGCAGCATGCCTTCGTCTGGAGCGAACTGCTGCATGTGGCCGAGTGCTGTGGCGAGTTGGCTGGTGAGCTTGGTGCGACCCTCAGAATCGAGTCCCGGCCACACGTTGTAGCCGCTCGATCCTTCGAGGCGATTCAAAATTACCCACGCCCTACCTTCGAGTGCGCCGGTTTCCAGAACCCTTGGGGTTGCCACGTTTGGAATTTCCATCTGGCTGACTGCCATCTCGTGGCTGAAACGTTCGGGTCGACCAACTTCGGGGTCGATTTTGATGACCGTTTCGTTGCCAATAAACACCCACGTGCCGTAGCCGAATCCGTAGTCAACGTTGCTGCCGAGTTTGTTCACGGCCCATTCACGAACGCGCCCCAGTGCGGCGTGGTCGTCTTTTTCGTAGTTTCGAACCCAGGGATTTATCAGCATGGCGATTCACAAGTGTAATCGCGCAAACCGTAGATGAACGGCAATGCCGTGGAAATTAATCCGGCGGGCGCCTGCCGGATACAGCCCACGTCCTTGCGATTAGATCGAGTGATCCATCGTTTGCGAACGCTAAATTCGCACGTAATTTTTGTTCGAGTGATTCACGTGCATCAGCGTTTAGCGATGCGACGTATCGGGGTGCTGATCCCTGGTTTCCTGTGAACGGGGGCCAGTAGTCATCGAAGTTTTCGAAGTGAGCATGGGCATCGATGCTGTGAACTGTTACGTCTATCAGACCTGCTGCTTCGAAATGTGCTGTTAGCGCTTCGGGGTTACACAGTGCTGGCTCACGGTTTCCTTCATCGAATTTCGCGGCGCTGGGGTCGATCGCTACTGCCACATCCCAGAACTTGCGCATGATTTCCATCTTGCCGCCGTAGTCCCAAACGTAGGCGGCAACCACTCCGCCGGGTTTTGCAGCACGTACCATCT
>CAVOCL010000105.1:0-6993 GCA_963694185.1 Dehalococcoidia bacterium | reverse complement strand
AGCTTCGGGCACAAGTTTTTGAATCTTGTTGCCGATCAGCTCGATGTCTTTGACACGGTTGTGCAGATAGAAGATTTGACCGCCACGATCGAGCTCTCGCAGGATCGCTTCGCGAATCATGTCGTCGTTTTCTTCCGAAACGTACGTCTTGATCGGCAGGCGCTCTTCTGGCGGCGTTTCAATAGTGCTCATGTCACGAACACCTGCCAGCGACATGTGCAGGGTTCGTGGGATCGGCGTTGCGCTCAGGGTCATCACGTCGACCTGTGTGCGCATACGTTTCAAGCGTTCTTTGTGAGCAACACCGAACTTGTGCTCTTCATCGATGATCACCAGTCCGAGGTCTTTGAACTTCACATCTTTTTGCAGCAGCCGGTGTGTGCCGATAACGATATCGACGCTACCGTTTGTGATTTTTTCTATCGTTGCCTTCTGCTGACGGGCAGTCCGGAACCGCGAAAGCATGTCGACTGTTGCCGGGAAGGGCTCGAGTCGTTCGCCAAAGGTTTCGAGGTGCTGCTGAGCAAGCACGGTTGTTGGAACGAGAATTGCGACCTGGCGCCCCGATTGAACCGTCTTGAAAGCGGCTCTGAGCGCTATTTCGGTCTTGCCGTAGCCGACGTCACCACAAACGAGTCGGTCCATAGGCCGTGTCGATTCCATATCGGCCTTCACGGCGTCAATGGTCGTCAGCTGGTCGGGGGTTTCTTCGTACGGGAAGCTTGCTTCGAGAGAATCCTGCCACGGGGTGTCCTTGGTGGCTGCGAATCCGGTGGCGATCTGTCGAGATGCATATAGGGCGATCAGTTCACCAGCAAGCTGCTCGGTTGCCTTCTTCGCACGAGCCCTTGCCTTGCTCCACTCCTGGGTGCCAAGACGGGTTAGCTTCGGCGGCGCGTCGGCTGTTCCGTGATAGTGATGAATACGATCGAGATGCTCGGTTGGAACATAGAGCTTGTCGTCATCGGCGTATTCGAGAACGAGGTATTCCTGGCCTTCGGAACCCATCACCTTGGTACCGGTGAATTTGGCGACTCCGTGCTCGACGTGAACCACAAATGAGCCCGGCTTCAACGTTTCGAGGGCTGGACCCTTGCGAATCGGTCGCTTGCGAACTCGGCGTCGTTCTTTTTGAATACCGAACACTTCGGAATCACTCAGAATCGTTAGCTGGGTGCCGTCGGCAGTGTCGATCGAGAATCCGCTGAGCAGATGACCCGGAACCACGTGGATTTCGCCGGGTTCGGGAGCCTTGTCTATAGTTTTTACTAGGCTGGTCTCGACCCCACCCTGTTGCGCAAGTTCATGGAACCGCTGTGCGTGGTTCGTTATTACGACGGTGCGTTTCTTCTCGGGAATGCCCTTGCGAACGACTTCGAGAGCCGTTTCTACTCCACCACTAACAAGCGTCGGCAGGTTTAGAGGCAGCCCAAGCGATCCGCCCGGAAGCTCCTCGGCGTCGATGCCCCAGGGCGAAAGAGTGACACTCTTCGGTCGAGCGTCGATTGCATCCGAAAGGAAGCCCCATTCGATGTGCGGCTGTGCGAACCCAACAGGAACATCGCCGCGTTTTTCTTTGGCAGCACGAAGCGTTGTCATTCGACGGTCTTGCGATCGTGCGGTTTCTTCGATTGCACCAGGGCGCAGTACGATCATCAGGCTCTCGGCTGGCAGATAGTCAAACACGTTGCCAAGGTTGAAGAAGCCCGCGTAGTACGAAATTTCGTCGAGAGGCTCGCCCGCAAGCGCATGGCTGAGTTCCGATGGGATTCGGCGCTGTGCCTCTTCGGATGTGCCGATAAGGTCAATTTTGCCTAAAAGATCCTGAACCCGCTCTTCATCGGCGAGTCGAGGCAGTGTTTCGAGTGCTGGCGGGATGGTGGCACTACGTACTTTGCCGCCAGAACGCTGGGTTCCGGGATCGAAATGCCTGATGCTTTCGATCTCGTCGTCGAATAGTTCGATTCGAACCGGTCGACTGCGAGAAACCGGGAATATGTCGAGGATTCCGCCTCGGCGTGAGAACGTACCCGGTATTTCTACAGTGGGTTCGTGAACGTAACCCATCTCGACCCACGTGCGAATCTGAGATTCAAGATTGATTCGATTTCGAACCATTAGTGAGTGCGTCGATGAATCGAATACAGATCGTTCGAGTGTCGCCTGAGAAGCGGCGTTAATCGAACAAATAATCAACGGCTGCTTTACGCCCTTCACTTCACCGCGCATTGCGGCAAGTGCTCGCAAGCGATTATGACTCGCTCCGCGGTCGGGCACGTATCGTTCAAATGGGATGTCTTCCGATTCTGAAAAGTGGAAGATCGGAGCGTCGCCGCCGAGCCAAGTAAACAGCCGGTCGTGAAGCTTTCTCGCCGACTCTGGATTCGGGGTTAAAACGAAGACGGGCGCGGCAGACTCGCGCCAAAGCGTCGCCACCGTGCATTCGGTGGCGGGGTCTGGTGCCATAACTGCCGCCTGTGCTCTGGGAGCACGGAGGCTATTTAGAAGCGCCGCAAACTGCTCGGTTTCGCCAAGCAACGGGAGCAACCCCGACAGACTCATTCAGTTTCCAAAATACCCGTCTATTAACGAGTCCCGCGCCGACACGGCTGCGATCAGCAACCGTCACCATGTCAACACAAATATATGGCCATCGAACAAAATCCGGTGACCTCGGTGTAGTTCTATGCTAGCACTGAGGGGCTTGGGCGATACAAAATAACCACAGCATATTTCGGCCACTACGCGAGGTTTTAGGGCAATATCAACAGAGGGATCGCGTAAAGTCGTGCTTCGCCCAGAACTTTTGCGTACGCCCCGAAGGCAACTAATGGATCACAAACGACCTAAACGAATAGTCGTCAAACTCGGCACCAACCTGCTTACCGGCGGGAGGGATTCGCTCGACCTCGAAGTAATCGGTGGAATCTTCGAGCAGATCGCTGCTGTGAAGGCATCGGGAGTCGAAGTGCTTATAGTTAGCTCCGGCGCGGTTGCAGCCGGGCGTGAGTCGCTTTCGCGAACACCCCGTAAAGGCAAGCTGCAGTTGGGAACGGTTGCCTACCGACAGGCGCTGGCGGCTCTTGGTCAGCCCCAGTTGATGATGACCTTCGAGCAGTTATTCGCCAAGCACAACATTGAGGTTGCGCAGGCGCTTATCTCGCGGGGTGATCTACAAAGCAGGTCACGCTACCTAAACGTACGTAACACTCTCGACGCGCTGCTATCGATAGGTGCGGTGCCAATTATCAACGAGAACGATGTGGTTGCAGTCGAAGAGCTGGCAGGCGAGGTTTACGGCGATAACGACCGGCTTTCGGCGATGCTGGCGAACACTATCGACGCCAATCTGCTGATTCTTCTTGGCGATATGGACGGTCTGCACAACACCGATCCCCATATCGACCCCAACTCCGAACTAATTTCGACCGTCACCAAGATCGACGCCGTAATAGAAAACGCCGCTCGCGGCCCTCACGATAAGCGTGGAAGCGGTGGAATGGCGAGCAAACTCGACGCAGCACGGCTCTCGATGGATTCTGGCATTCCCATGGTTATAGCGTCGGGTCGGATTTCAGGAGTGATCGAATCTATCTGTAACGGCGAACAGGTCGGAACCCGATTCGAATCGACAGTTTCACGGCCTGAAAGTCGAAAACGGTGGATTCTTACAGGGCGTTCTGAGCACCGAGGCAGTGTCGCTATCGACACAGGTGCATCTAATGCTCTAAAGAACCGTGGAAACAGTCTTTTGCCGATTGGAATCGTTTCGGTTTCCGGTTCCTTCAAAAGGGGCGATATCATTGAGGTAACGGAAATCGACGGAACGACGATCGGATGGGGCCTCGCCTCGTACCCTTCCAGCGATGTCGAACTGATAAAAGGTGTGAATTCCAAGGCACTGCCCGACCTGCTGGGTCACTACTACGGCGCCGAAGTAATTCACCGAAATAACCTGGCACTCCCGTAGCCAGTCGATAACGATATGGGCATGCGGACGATATTTTTTGCGAACGAACGAGCGATTTACTTTTGGCGATGACAATCACTTCAACAACACTTCATGATCAGGCGAAAGCTGCAAGCACGGCATCTCGGCGATTAGCCGCGGCGCCGACTGAAGTGAAAAACGCAGCGCTCATTGCCATTGCCGAAGCAATCGAGTCGAACCGGCAGTCGATACTGCGTGCCAACGAGCAAGATCTCGAAGCAGCCAAGCGTGACGACATTTCGTTCAAAATGCTCGAACGAATGACGCTCAACAACGCCCGTGTGAAAGACATGGCCGATGCCGCTCGCAGCATCGCAGCACTCGACGATCCCATTGGCGAAATTCTCGATCAACGAACCCGACCCAACGGGCTTCATCTCGAACAAATACGTGTTCCTCTTGGCGTGATCGGCGTTATTTACGAAAGCCGCCCCAACGTCACTATCGATATCGCAACTTTGTGCATCAAGTCGGGCAACGGCGTCGTGCTTCGTGGCGGCAAGGAATGCATCCTCACCAATACGGTTCTCGCTGGCATTGTGAAAGACGCTATCGAAAGCGCCGGATTACCTCGTGACGTCGTGCAATTTGTTGAATCGACCGATCGTGCGCTCGTAAAAGAGATGCTCGAAATGGACGATGTGATCGACCTGATGATTCCTCGTGGAAGCGCAGAACTGGTCAAGTTCGTCGGCGAAAACGCCAAGATGGCCGCCATCACTGGTGGAGTTGGCGTTTGCCACACGTACGTCGATGCCGATGCGAATCTGGACGACGCCCTGGCTATCGTAGTGAACGCCAAGGTGGAGCGACCCACAGTTTGCAACGCACTCGACACCGTGCTGATTCACCAGGGCGTGGCTCGCGAGTTCCTGCCTACCCTTGCCGCCGAATTTGGCGTTCACGAAGTCGAGCTTCGTGCAGACACCCGCGCCATGAGCGTTCTCGATGCGCTGTCCGGTGGAGCGAAGGTTGTTCCGGCACAGGAAGACGATTTCGGCATGGAATTTCTTTCTCTAATAGCTTCGGTGAAGATTGTCGATGCGATGGACGATGCGATGGATCACATCGCTGAGTACGGATCGAAGCATTCCGAGGCGATCATTTCAGAAAATACCGAGACACTTGAGCGATTCCTTAACGAGGTCGATTCCGGCGTCGTGTTCGCCAACGCTTCGACTTACTTCAACGATGGTGGCCAGTTCGGACTCGGGGCCGAAGTCGCAATTTCAACCAATAAACTCCACGCCCGAGGCCCCATGGGTCTCAAGGAAATCACCACTTACAAGTGGAAAGTCCGGGGCGCGGGTCAGATCAGGCAATAAGCTTCATGGCGCAGTTTTACTTTGAACGCGAGGTTCGCACGCCGACCGGCGAGTGCTACACAATTCTCGAAGACGGCAAGCCGATCGGGCGACTCGATCTGCACTTCGTTCCCGGAATGGTGCACGGCACGATGATCGTTGCGGAATCGCTCACACAAGAAGCTATCCAAGAGCTGATGTCGATGGTCGATGAAGACCTTACCGACGCAGTTGGAATCGAACGAGAAGATCTCGTAGTACACGTCCATCAGGGTCGTGATCTTGGCGTCTTTTCGCACAACGACTCCACCCTCCACGAAGGCACAGAAGGCAACGCACCTCCACCCGCTGGGGCGTAGATTCCGCGTTTGGAGAGTGTCCGTTTGATCGCAGTTGTCGAAGGTTTGAGTGCCGCCGGTAAGACCAGCTGGTGCAAGCAGAATTTTCCTGAACTGACCGTGTGGGAATCGGCGATTCCTGAAGGCGGTCCGAATCGCAAAACGGACCCCGCTTTCGCATCGAAATACTGGGCGGCAGTGAACGCTGGTAGGTGGGCCGAAGCTGTTTTGTTTGAGGCTGAACACGGTTTAGCAGTATGCGATACCGACCCGTTCAAGCTTCACTACGCCTTTTCCCTGTGGCAGGTTGGTGCCATGCCCAAGTGGGACTGGGAGTTCGAAGTAGAGATACATCGTGAACTTTTTTCATCTGGGCAGATCGGATTCTCTGATAGGTATTTCGTTTCGATCCCCGATGAGCAAACGCTTGAATCGCGGATGACGGGCGACGCTACCAGAGCGCGCCGCAGCTTCGATCTCCACTCAAAATTGGGACCATCGCTAAAAACTTGGTACCAAGCAGTCGATTCGCTCGAGCCCGGTCGAGTAACGTGGGGCTTTCCTGAGTCGGTTAGTGTTGAAGAACTGATTACGTCAACGCCGCGGCAAGATCGTTCCGACATTCAGTTATTCGATCAATTGATCGCTATTCTTCCTTCCTGAGGGAGGATTTAGCAGCACGCCCCCTCACAAACATCACCATTTTTCGCGTTGGTTATTATTTGGCCTAACTTCGCCGGTAAGTACCCCGCACCGTTAACAAAGTAAAACGAAGCGAAAATCATCGAAGAAGATAAAGGAAATCCAATGCCAGTACTCCCTCGGGTGATGCCGGCAGGCGACGGGCGTGAAGTCTGGGCCTACGCATCAATAATCGAACAGACCACCATCGACCAGGCGACGTCTATGGCACGTCACTCCATCGTGAAGGAACCCGTGCGCCTGATGGCCGACTGCCACGCAGGGGTCGGCGGAGCGGGAACCGTGGGATCGGTGATCGTCGATCAGTTTGGCTGCTGACGAGTTGGTTCAAAAGCGCGATTTCACCCTCATCCTAGCCTTCTCCCCCGGGAGAAGGGACAAGGCGCTCCCATCACCACACCGCCGAAGATCCCTCCACAGGAGTCGGGAAATCAGGATCGGCGCAAACACCCCAAACAAAAAGTGCCACTGGCACCCAATGGCTCTAGTACTCCTGGAACAGTTTGCCCCAGGGTGTTTCCATTGCTTCTTTGACCCGCTTGCGGCCTACCATCGGGAGCCAGAACTTGTTGTGGTAAACGTTCGACGCCCAGTACGCCCAGGGCGCAATTGGCGAACGAAGAAGCATCTTTTCGAGGGGTTTCAGGGGACCGTGATA
>CAVOCL010000104.1:0-7026 GCA_963694185.1 Dehalococcoidia bacterium | reverse complement strand
GCACAGGCAAGATGGCACTTGCCCTCGGCAAGCCGCTGATGTCAGCCGGACACTTCATCGCCTACGGATCACGCCAACCCGAAACTAAGAACGAATTCCACGAAGCCGCCGGAACCGAATCACGAATCTGGGGATACCAGGCAGCCATCGACGCCGGCGAAATCGTCATCATCACCCTGCCCTACAAAGAGGTAGCAGCGACCGCTCGAAAGTTCGCCGAATCGCTGCGTGGCAAAATCGTCATCGATATCACCAACCCGTTCGACGCCCAGCCCAACAACGGGCAATCAGGCGCACAGGTAACAGCCACAGCTATCGGCGAAGGCGCACGGGTAATCACCGCCTTCAAAACCAACTTCGCTGCTACGTTCGAACAGCCCGCAGACTCAACCAGCAAACCCCGTGAAGTCCATTACGCAGGTGATGACGAAGAAGCGATGGCGGTAGTCGAAATACTTATCAATGAAATCGGCTTCGAGCCCATCAACTGCGGCACACTCGCCCAGGCAGTCGCTCTCGACCACATGGTCCCACTAATGATCCGCCTTGACGCCTCCGAACACGCCTCCAGTCACAAATCATCCTGGCGAATCACTGCCCCTTAGCGCCCCATTTCTCGCACCCTGTGGAGAGACCTTCGGCGCGGTGGTGCGAGGGGCACTTTTTGACATCCAAAGCATCTCCTCCTAAGGTAATTCTCCTCACGAACATCGCACCCCGCTTCTCCGGAGAACATAAATGGCACGATTCCGATACATGGTCAGCGATCCCGCAGCGTCAGCCGACTTCTACACCGAAAACTTCGGATTCGAAGTCCAGCTCAAAGTACCCGCAATCGCCATCCTAACGAAGGGCGATTTAACCATCCTACTAAGCGGACCCGGATCGTCAGCCCGACGCGCCATGCCCGACGGAACTGAAACCGAACCCAGTGGATGGAACCGAATCATGATCGACACCGACGACATCGAAGCCGAAGTAGCCCGACTCAAACCCGCTGGCATAACGTTCCGCAACGAAATCATCAGCGGGCCCGGCGGCAAACAGATCATTGCAAACGACCCCGATGGCAACGCCATAGAAATATTCGAAGCCGACTGATCAACGGCCCCAAAACTCGTACCAATCTCGATAATCCTCAGATACAATTTCCGCCTGTAAAACCGGCGCAATATAGTGCCGACCGTCAGGATATTTCGAGGAATCATTCAACCGATGCTCAAGCACTTTCTGGTACCAGAAAACGACAAGATCTTCGTCTCAGAAGAAAAAGCCCGCGCCGCAACGCAGGCCGTTTTCGAGAAGATGGGAATACCCGCCCAAGAGGCCGAATCTTGTGCCGATGTGCTCATCACTAGCGATCTCCGTGGATGCGAAAGCCACGGCATTTCGAACATGCTCCGCAGCTACATCGATAGCTACGGCAGCGGCGCTTACAACGCACACCCCAACGTAAAAACAGTTCGTGAATCATCGGTAACAGCCACATGGGACGGCGATCAGGGACTCGGCTTACATCTGGGACCTCGTGCCATGAATCTGGCCATCGAAAAGGCTCGAGAGCACGGAATGGGCGCCGTGGCCGTAAAGAACACCCGGCACTTCGGTATGCTCGGTTACTACGTGATGCAGGCAGTTGAAGAAGACATGGTCGGAATGGCAATGGTCTCCGCCGGCGGTGGAGCGCAGCTGCCAACGCACGGAGCCGAACCGGCTTTCGGCACCCAGCCAATCGCATGGGGCGCGCCAGCAGCCACAATGCCTCCATTTGTATTCGATGTGGCAACTACCCAAGTTGCCGCCAATAAGCTTGGACTCGCACGTCGAATCGGCTCAAAAGTCGAACCCGGCTGGATCGCTAATCTCGACGGCTCACCGATCATGGAAGCTACCGATGTTCCAGATAACGGGACGTACCGAATGCTTCCGTTTGGCGGCACTAGAGAAAACGGCGGGCACAAAGGTTACGGCTTCGCTGTTATCGCCGACATCATGTCGGGAATTCTCTCAGGCAACGGACCCGGCTTCATCGCCGATCGAGACTATTCGTTCTTCGTAATGGCATTCAATATCGACGCTTTCGTTGACGTAGATGAATTCAAAGACGATATGGACAAGCTGCTGAAAAAGCTGGCAAACACCACGCCAGCACCCGGCCACGACCGTGTCTACTACGCAGGTCTGCCCGAGCATGAAGAAACCATCGAACGCAAGAAAACCGGCATCCCCTACCACAAGGAAGTCGTCGATTGGTACAACTCAATGTCCAACGAACTAAACCTCGGCATCCAAATGCCGTAGTGGGCTTCTCAAGCCAAATCGCCAACTGTCATCCTGATGAAAATCAGGATCTGTGCCCAAGCGCCAACAACATTACCGAAGCCAACCGTCCAAATAAAACGACGCCTCGCGTCTTAACACTGCCCCTCCGCCATCGGCACATCCACTCGCACCCGCCGAATCCGCCCATCACCCTGAACACGATCACGCCCCAACACCGTCGATTCGCACAGCCACAACTCTCGCCCGTCAGCCCCACCCAGCATGCAGGCATAAGCGCTCTTGTCCGCGTCCTCTAAAGCGATAATCTGCTTAATCTCGCCGCCGTCAGCGACGCGAACCCAACCACCAGAATCGCCGTACGAAAAGTACGGACATGCCACCCAGACACAGCCCTCGGCATCCAATGAAATCCCATCGGTAGGCGCAGCCAAATTCGCAAACGGTCGCCGGTTTGAAAGCGTCCCATCATCGTTGATATCCCATGCAGTCAACGTAAAAGCGAACGTCTCAGCAACAATCAAAGTCTTGCCATCAGGCGTAATAGCCCCACCGTTAGGAAAGCAAACCCGATCAGCAACAACTTGCGACGAACCGTCCGGACGCGCCAGCACCAAATTCCCAAACTGAGGAGGATTTGCCGGCCCCGGCGCTTCGTACTCGCTCAACCCCGGCAAGTACGCCCCGGCGTACGCGTTTCCGTTCGGAGCCACCACCATGTCGTTGTTCCCCGTGCCAAACGAAGTCGATATATCGGCGTGGTGAGAAGAATCCGACCGCTTAGCACTCCCGGCAGTCACAACCGAAGCAGCAAGTCGAACTATCTCCTGGCTTTCGGTCGCAACCACCAACAAATCACCGTTCTCAAGGAAGCCAAGCCCGCTCGGAAATTCGCCCGGCTCAAACACCGTCTCAACAGCTCCATCATCGTTCACACGAGATACTTTCCCGGCCATCACATCACTGAAATACAGCTTGCCCTCATCGGCACGCCATCTTGGCCCTTCAGGGAAAAACAACTCGTCGGCAACCATTTCGATCGAATTTGAGGTCAAGAAAATCTCCTAAGCAGTGTCAGTCATCACATTCACGAGAATGTAACACGACACAGCGCCCCAAAAACGTCACAAGAAATATCTACAGTGAATCGGCGATTTGCCGTGTACCATTACGGGTCGCAAAACACGGTGATTCCAACTCGATATCACCCACCACAGCCCAGCACGCAACACAACGAATAATGACCACAACAAGCGATTCCCAAGAAAAACTCGATTCATCCCGCGCCGCCAAGCGAGCTCCAGGCAAATGGCGATCATGGGAAACCACTGAAGGCGCCATCCGAGCACCACACCGCTCGATGATGAAAGCCATGGGACTCAGCGATAAAGACATCGCCGCCCCATTCGTAGGAGTCGCTTCCACCCACAACGAAGTCACGCCCTGTAACTCCGGAATCGCCCCGCTTGTTGAAGAAGTAAAACGAGGCGTTTTCGCCGCCGAGGGCACACCGTTTACGTTCGGAACGATAACGGTCTCCGACGCAATATCAATGGGAACCGAAGGCATGCGAGGCTCGCTCGTTTCGAGAGAAGTCATTGCCGATTCGATCGAAACAGTCGTGTTCGCCGAACGCTACGACGGGCTGGTCGTAGTTGCTGGCTGCGACAAATCTCTCCCCGGCGGAATGATGTCGATGGCGCGCCTCAACGTTCCATCCGTCTTCATCTACGGCGGCTCAATCCTGCCCGGATCACTCCATGGCGAAGATATCCAGATCCAGAACGTTTTCGAAGCCATTGGCCAGTTCCAGACCGGCGAAATCGACGCCGACGAACTTACCGCAATCGAAAACAACGCTTGCCCCGGCTCAGGATCGTGCGGCGGAATGTTCACCGCAAACACCATGTCGTCCATCGGTGAAGCACTCGGACTCTCACTCCCCGGCACGGCATCAGAACCGAATGTCGACCAGCGCAAAATCGCATCGTCACGTGCAGCCGGTCACGCCGTACTGAACCTGCTGCGAAAGAACATTCGACCCTCCGACATCCTTACTCGTAAGGCCTTCGAAAACGCCGTAACGGTTGTTGTTGCAATGGGTGGTTCAACAAACACGACGCTTCACCTCCCGGCAATCGCCAGCGAAATGGGCATCAAACTAACTCTCCAAGACATCCACGATATTTCAATGAAAACCCCGCTCATTGCCAACATGAAGCCCGGTGGCGACTACCTGATGCTCGACCTCGACCGACTCGGCGGCATCCCGGTCGTTATGAAACGACTTCTAGACGCTGGCCTGCTACACGGCGATTGCATGACGGTCACCGGCAAAACGCTGGCCGAAAACCTCGCCGAAGTGGTAGTTCCAGAGCCATCAAAAGTGCTTCACTCCGTTGAAGACCCAATTTCAACCACCGGCGGACTCGTAACTCTCTTCGGAAATCTCGCTCCAGACGGCTGTGTGCTGAAGGTCGCCGGACACCAGTTCGGCCAGACGTTCGGCGGTCCAGCCAAAGTCTTCGACGGCGAAGAAGGCGTTATGGAAGCCCTCCAGAAACGCACCATCAATGAAGGCGATGCAATCGTCATCCGTTACGAAGGACCCAAGGGCGGACCCGGCATGCGAGAAATGCTGTCGGTGACAGCCGCACTTGTTGGACAGGGTCTTGGCGAAAAAGTGTTGTTGATGACCGACGGTCGATTCTCGGGTGCTTCCCACGGATCGATGATCGGGCACATCGGCCCTGAAGCCGCGATTGGCGGACCCATCGCAGCCGTTCAAGATGGCGATCTAATCGAAGTAAACCTCGATAAGTTCGAACTCAACCTCAAGATCAACGACGAAGAAATGGCATCCCGCCTCGACAAGTGGCAGCCAAAGCCCCCGCCATACACCAAGGGCGTCCTAAGCAAATACATCAAGCTAGTAAACCCAGCCTCAACCGGCGCAGTTACCAGCTAAGTAACAGCGCCAACGGCGCTAAAACAAACCCCTTCTCTCAGTGGGAGAAGGTTGGGATGAGGGTGAAATCGTAGGCCTGAAATCAACGGTCGTAGTGGCCCTAATCCTAAGCACAGCCATGCTATTAATAGGTGTAACTGCGCCAGCCCTCACAATATCGATTCGAACTCCCGAAACTCAGGAAGCCAGCACTCTAGCGCATTAGCACACGTTGCGCGGAGCAGTCAGCGTTCGACTTACTGTCATTGCGAGGTGTCCGACGCCGTGGCAATCACGGCCATTCGGAATTCACCCATCATTCCCGCCAACAACGTCCCCAGACCGATCCTCTCTCCTCACCAATACCCAAACCCACTCGCACCACCGAAGATCCCTCCACTTCACTTCGATTCGGTCGGGAAATTACAGCGCACCACCCTCATGGGTGATAAATTCCCTCAACCGAACCAACAACACATCTCGACTACTGGACCCACCAAAAAATGCTCACAGCCGGCGCCGGACGATCAGACATCACACCACCCGTAGGTATTGCCCATGCAGGCTGGGGAGCCGCAACCCACCAGCGAGCAGAAGGCGTCGACATGCCTTTCTACGCCACCGCCCTCTACGTTACAGATGGCGATCTTGAGATTGCGATAGTCGATCTCGATATATGCATTCTCGACAATGAAGATGACGCAGCAATACGAGCCGAAGTCGCCGCCACAGCAAACATCAAACCCGAAAACCTTCGACTCTCTGTCACCCACACCCACTCCGGACCCGTGAACCGAGGATCGTGGCTCGACGAAGGAATGGAACTTATTGGTCCGTTCTGGGACTCCCTACCTGAACGAGTCGCCAACGCCATCAGCACCGCACGCCACAACGCAAAACCGGCGCACGTTGGAGTCGGCAAAGGCACAAGCTCAATCAATGTAAACCGCCGACCTGCCCTCGAAGATGGCACCTTGTTTACCGGCCGACAATGGGACGGTGTTGTCGATCGTGAAGTCGGAATCGTGGCGATCAACGACACCGACGGCAAGCCAATCGCAACCATCCTCAACTACGCCTGCCACCCAACGATTCTCGGCCCCGCAAACAAGCTCCTCTCCCCCGACTACCCCGGATACGCCCGCAAAGTGGTCGAACAATACGCGGGCGGACTCTGCCTGTTCCTACAAGGTGCAGCCGGAAACTGCGGACCCACCCACGGCTTTATCGGTGAGGTAGCGGTCGCCGAATGGCTTGGTAACCGACTCGGACTCGAGGCCGCGCGAATACGGCTGGAAATAGACCCCGTCCCGCGAAAAGAACGACTCGTAGAAGTAGTCCAGTCCGGCGCCGATCTGGGCATGTACGAAGACGTCCCCGCTGGCGAACCCGACGATACGCTTCGAGTGATCAACACCGCCGCAAATCTGCCGATTGGCGACTTCCCGTCGGTCGAAGATGCACAGGCTGAATTCGATCGTGTAGTCGAAATACTAAACGCCACCCGCCTTAGTGGAACCGAAGCCGAAATCAAACTCGCCGTCTCGAACGCCAAGCGAGCAAACTTCGTACTGAAAAATTCGTTACGTACAGCCGACGGCAAAATGTCGATGCCAGTTCAAGCCATGCGAATCGGACCCGCAGCCCTCGTAGGAGTTCCCGTAGAAGCCTTCTGTGAAATCGGAATTTCCGTAAAAGGAGCGTCTCCAGCAGCTCAAACTCTCTTCAGCGGCTACACGAACGGATCGTTCGGCTACATGCCGATGGCCGACAACTTCGAAGAAGGCGGCTACGAAGTC
>CAVOCL010000103.1:0-7072 GCA_963694185.1 Dehalococcoidia bacterium | reverse complement strand
GTAGTGAAGACGCACATTCACGGGAAGCCTTTAGGGCATCGTCGTCGGTGTGGGCACCTTCAACGGTTACCTCGATCAGCTTGGTCGCACCTTCGCCATCGCGCGCAATTTCGATTGCCAAATGTTGGCAGACCTGGTGTACGGCTTCAGCAAATGCTTCGGAAGCGTCGTCGCCACCTGAAATTTCGGCACCACCGGCTGCACCGTTCGCCATAAGCAGCACAGTGTCGTTCGTGCTCTGGTCGCCATCGACGTCGATCTGGTTGAAAGAAAGTTTCACGGCCTGCGAAAGCGTCGTTTGCAAGAACGCAGGGTCGACGTTTGCATCGGTGGTCACGTATGCCAGCATGGTCGCCATGTTCGGGTGAATCATCCCCGAGCCCTTGGATACGCCGCCAACGGTGTGTGTCACGCCATCGACATCGAACGATACCGCTATCTCTTTAGTGCGCTTGTCGGTGGTGAGAATAGCGTTGGCGAAGTCGCCTCCGCCGTCTTCAGTTACTTCGATCTTGGGAATGAACTCACGCATGAGCGCCATCGGAATTTCGACACCGATAACGCCGGTCGAGGACACCAGGGTCTGCCCTTCCATAATGCCCAGATGCGCCGCTGCGATCTGGGTCATCTCTTTCGCATCGAGGAGGCCGTGCTCGCCGACAGCCGTGTTTGCACAACCGCTGTTTACGATAACGGCTCGAACGCGCTTATCGATTCCAACTCGGTCTTTATCGAGCGTGACGGTAGGCGAAACGATGCTGTTCTGAGAGAAGGTTCCGGCAACCGTGCATGGCTGATCTGAAACCAGAAGTCCGATGTCGAGTTTTCCGGGTCCGGGGGTCTTGATGCCGGCGAAAACGCCTCCGGCGGAAAAACCCTTGGCGGAAGAAACCGTGCCGTTGGGCACTGAAGCAATAGGGAGTGTCATGGCAATTAGTTGGTTCGGGTCGCTACAAGAAATAAGTTCAAGTTGGCGAGGTCCGTGAATATATGGGGCTGTGCGTAGCGAGTGCTAGTAGAGGTTACAAATGAAAAAATACCGCACTAAACAAGTACGTTTTAGTCTGAGATCGAACGAATTCGATAGATCGGGCTAAATCTTGAAAGTGTGGCAGTTCAATTCGAACTGGGAGTATAACAGCAGCGCGTAGAGCGATTCCTGATGGAATTAGGCTGCTGAATCGACGTCCGAGATATCGCTAAGTCGCCGGACAGCAGCGTCTACGCTTCGACCGAGGGTGGCCAAATGCTCGCGAGAACCGCCTCGCTCTTGAGCTACGGCAAGTTCGCCGAGTGCGTCGAGGAGTTCGTTTGCGATATTCATTCCAGTGCGTGTCACTTTAGGATCCTTCTCCGTAGAGAAATTGAGGATGTCTGCTGCCATATCTAAATAATTTACCGAACTAGTGTTAACTAAGCGTTGAGTATTCGATGCGAGTTATAGGAAGTTTGACCCATATCTTGCGTCCGTGAAGTGAGTCTTTTTGTCACTCCGAGTTTCAGACATGCGATATAGCAGTTGGTGCGATGCAACCACGGCGCAGTGAGTGAACCCACTACATGCGGGAGGTCGCACAGGGGTGACACTGGTAGTCAACGTTAACACATGGGTGTTCAGCATTGCGCAATTTGCCGAATGCCCAAATATGTCGATCTGGCTACCGCTTTTGTGAAGTGGTTCAGCAGGATTTGCGAGATCGACAGAAATGTCAGATGTCCCATATGACAGGGGAAGAACTCCAAATAGACTTCCAGCCGCAGCCACGTGGTATTGCGGTGGTTACGAGCGCGCCGATTTCTTCGATTGCTGAGAGTGGACACTACTCAGCGTTTCAGGATTTGATCGACGAGTACGCATCGTCGTTTGCGAAAGTTCATGTCTTCTCTCCAAGTGGCGGCCAAGTTGTAAAACCTCTTAAAGATCACAGAGTTTCGTGGCACAGCGGCAAAAAATGGTTGTCGCAAACGAACGGTCTCTGGTGGTCGGTACTGGCAAATCGACGAGAGTTCCGTGATGTCGAACTTGTTCGGACGTTCGGGCCGCGGGCGGGGGTTGTCGGAAGATTCATATCGAAGCTATCACACGCGCCTCACGTTTCATCAGCCGATGATCTGGTCGGCAACTCATGGAACGACAAGAATGGGCTGCGGGCGGCCTCTTCGAAGTTGGTGAATAATTTTGGCGTGCTGAGAGCGAACGTTCTTTCAGCGACTCTGGATTGGGAACTCGAGTATCTATCTGAAACGGGGTACGAGAAGGAGCTGCTGCTTGGTTCGATGGGGCTGGCAACCGACATTTACACGCCGGTTGGAACTACCGATCCTGATAGGCATCCCGTTGTGTTGTGGGCGGGTCCGGTAGCTGGTGATGAATCCGACCAGCTCAAGGCGGATATTGCCGAGCGTGATCTGCCGATTACAGTTGCATCGATCGAAGAAGTCGAACCTATTGTCGATTTGATTGAACGCACGTGGGCGTGTGTGACTACGCCCGGGCGGGGATTGCCGTACGGTTTTGCAATGCTGGCACTTTCTGCTGGTGTGCCTTTGATTTCAATTGGCGAACTCGATGAAAAGCACGGGTTTGAGAATCATCTGAACTACATCGGTATTGAGGATAAACCAGATGCCGTGGCGTACGCTCTTCAGCTTCTACGACGCTGGACTACGTGGTCGCTTCGAATTGGTATCGCCGGGCAAAAACTTGTTGAGGAACGGTACTCGACGCGTTCGGTGGCCATTAAAGAAGGCGAGCAGCTTGCACGTATTGCAAGGGGAGAAGATCTCGAGCCGAGCACACTGCCTAAAGAAGCGAAAATTCTTCGAACATTCGTTTCTCCAGCTGCGGGTGAAGTTACAGAGCTGTTCCCGAAACCCGTTGCCGAGGATGAATCAGTTGAAGAGGAAGATCAGTACGCATCACCTGGGTTTGATCTGGTAGCTGCTGCACTTGCCGAGATGTCGGGCCCCAAACCAACTACTCCTGAACCAAGTACAGACTCTGTCGACATGAGCCAAGACGCCATTTCTGCTTTGTTCGCTGCTAATAACGAGGATCCCGAAGCTCCGGCTGGCGAGCTTGTCGATTTATCGGGCGGCGACATGGATCAGGACGCCATTTCGGCTATGTTTGCTGCTGCCAACAACCCGGTGCCCGAACCTTCGGCTGCTGAACCTGCCGAACTTGCCGATCCGGGCAATGTATACATGAGCCAGGACGATATAACGGCATTGTTTGCTGCCAACGACCCGGAACCTGAGCCAGTATCTGAATCTGCCGACTCAGCATCGGGTGATATGGGACAAGACGCAATATCGGCTTTGTTCGCCGCCAACGATCCAGAACCCGAGCCAACGACCTTTGAACCTGCCGACTCAGCATCGGGCGATATGGGACAAGACGCTATATCCGCTTTGTTCGCCGCTAGCGACCCAGAACCCGAACCAGCAACCGTTGAACCTGAACAAGACGCCGTTCCCACACTTGCTGAAGCGAAGCAAAATGCAGGCCAAACCTTCACGACGCCTGAAGATGAATATGAGGTCGACCTGCCCAAGGTAAATTTGGTCAATTTCAATGTGAACGATAGCCCAACAGACGTGCCATACCCGGACGATCCTGATCTCGACGACGTCGATGAAGACATAATCTCGGCCATGCTCGAGTTTAAAGACGAAGATCCTGCCGCTTAGCCAAGCGCAGATTCTGAACTTGTTGCACCTCTGTTGCATCTAATGTTCTAGACAACCCGAATTCTCGGCCAAATCATAATTTGGACGATCGCGAGAATGTCGGACTAAAACGGCGAAGCACCTATCGACACAATTGCCGGGTGCTTCTAAGCTTGCCAACAGGTAACGGTGAACCGGAGCGGAGTAATTCCGCTATTGTCTTTTTTGCACCGTTTCTTTGCGGCGTGAGGGAATATGAGCGAAATCAAGCAAGTTGATGTTTTGATCGGTGGTCAGGGTGCTGCTGCGTTTGCGGCAGGCCTGTACTCGGCGCGCTATCAGGTAAATACGCTGATAGCCGGAGAGCAGTTCGGTGGTGAAACCGCAATTGGCGGGATGATTGAAAACTATCCTGGCCAGCCCGATATGGACGGCTTTGATCTGATGATGAAGTTCAAAGAGCAGGTCGACAAGCTCGAAACTCCAACCGCGTACTCGAATCTGAAAACGGCTACCAAGAACGGCGACGTGTTCAGGGTGGTGCTCGATGACGGTACCGAGATCGACGCTATATCTGTAATTCTCGCCGTTGGACGTGAACGTCGGAAGCTCATGCTTCCTAAAGAGGAAGACTGGACAGGCAACGGCGTTTCGTACTGCTCCACTTGCGATGCACCTCTGTATCGCAACAAGGCTGCCGCAGGCGTGGTCGGTGGTGGTAACGCCGCTGTTGAAGGCGCAGTTCTGCTGGCCAAATATGCTGCCGACGTTTACCTCATTTACCGACGAGGCAAGTTGACTCGACCAGAACCAATTCTTCTTAAGGTGCTGGAGCAAACCGACAACGTACACGTTCTTTACAACACCGAAGTTTCGGAACTTCTCGGTTCAGATGAAGCCGGTCTAACGGGTGTTCGTTTGAGCAAGGCGTGGGAAGGTAACGACGAACTGGTTCTTGATGGACTGTTTGTTGAAGCAGGAGCCGATCCACGTCTCGATATTCCGAACCAGTTGGGTCTGGAGATTAATCCAGACACTGGCGAGGTTCATGTCGATAAGAGTCAGAATACTTCAGTTGAGGGCATCTACGCCGCTGGCGACCTTACCGATGGTACTGAACTGAAACAGACGATCACTGCGGCGGCTCAGGGGGCAATGGCAGCTCTCTCCGCATACCAGCATGTGATGGAAGTAAAGGCTGGCTGGAAGGAAGCTGAAACATCGGCCCCGGCCAGTGTTTCGGACGACTAAGTTCTGGTGACTTTAGTTAGATGCTGCTGCCGTAGTGGCGCGCGCCTAACTATCTCCCATAAAAATGCCGTGCTGGGTTGTGCCAGTTTAGAAACGAAACTTTTGGCGCATTTTGCTGAGTAAAAATACATACAAATACTAGTGCACACTCGCAGCAGTTCGTCATCGTTATACGGGAATCGAAGTGCGCTGACCCGGTAGTGTGGATAGATAGACAACCGTGGAAACGCACGTGAGCAAGGTGATGGACAAATGAGAGTGCCGAAATTTACAAAGTGCCCTGGCTGTGGAGTAAAACCCCAACCAGAACGCAACGGCCGAATATCTTTCGGAATGTGGTGCGATAAATGCGGGTTCAACTCGAGCATTGCTGACGAATTCCACGCCGGTTACCTCGTAGGAATCTACCCGCGTGTTAACCCGAAAACGATTGCATACCGAATCAAGAACCGATTGCCGCTTTTGCACTCATCGTTTAAAGCCGCTTAGCTTTCTGCTGAACAGGTAAATAAATAAAAAACGCCCCGATTTTCGTCGGGGCGTTTTTTGTTCGCTGTGAGTTTGCTTTACAGCTTCGGTTAGCGGTGATTAGAGAATCGTGAACAGTCGTTAGCCGAGTGTATGGCCCAGAAATGCGATAACGGATGCCTGCGTTATTTTGCCAGCGAACGTGCCAGCCAAGAACTTGCGAGCATCGAGCCGACTGGCTCCGGCTATTAGCCCGGCATAATCGAACATCGGGTTAGGTGTGGCGGCTATCAGGAATGAAGCTGTGCCAACGTTATCGGTCGACCATGAGTACAGGTTAGATATTGGTTTTGGCAGGTTGGCCTGCGATTCGGCTACTCGTGTTGCCCGTGAGTGGCCACGTCTGCCTAGCACGTAGCAAACAGCCATCCCGGCCGTGATGCTGGCGGCTGCTGCGATAACAAGCCCGATCGGGTTCAATACCGCTGCCCCAGTGAACACTAAAGGCAGGACTGGAACGGGGATAACGACAGTTGCGCTGCCGACGAATCCCAGCAGGATGATCATTGGAATACCCACCATTCCGATCACCGCAGGGTCGATCACCAAATACTTTTGTACAGCAATTGGTATGACGCATGCGAGCAGTATCAGCGCCCCCGCGCCGACTGTTGCATACCTCGAAGATTTCGCTTTTTCCTCAACCACTTTTTCACCTGTTATCAGGTTATCCATGCCGAGTCCTCGCTGAATTCGTGGAAGCCGTCATTCCACCCTGCACGAAACATGCAAACTCATGGAGTGGGCGAGGATTGCATTCCGGCGGCAGCCAGTGAGGAATGGAGCGCGAGGCGTGCGCGAGGTGCCAATTTTTCAGCGGGAGAGGGTTGGTTGTCGCTCCTGGCGTGGGAGGACGTTGAAACGGGTAAAGGGATTTACGGCAGAGTTGATCGCCGCCGGCGAAGGCGGGAGTCCGCCGCAGTTAGGGAGCGTTAAGGATTCGGTTCAGGCGTCCCGAAGCGTAATCTCCACAAGGCAACTGCCTTCGATTCGCTCAGCGATAGGAAGGGTCATTTGCGAGCGATACGCGGACAGATTTTGGATGCGGTCGAACGTGGCGTGCCTTTCATCTGGGTCGATGATCGGCCGTGCCGTCACCGGAATGTCAGACTTCGTTCCGTGCTTAACATGCAGGACGATATCGGGTTGTTCCAGCATGTTGGCGTACCAGTTTCGTTTTCCTGGAGAGCTGGTGATAAATATTTTGTCTTCGATCAGATGCGCCCAGATCTCGATTCTCCTAGGTTGCCTCGACTTTCGACCAGTGGTCGTAATATCGACGGGATTCGCTTGCCCTAGAGCGTCACTTTCAACCTGATTTAGTTCTCTCATCAACCGCCCTCGCTGGTACCGCAGACACCGTAATAGTTAGTGGCGGGGTTACGACGGTGTGTGTTTCAAAAACGACCATGGGGTTCTCCGCTTCCACAGTTGCTCACTTGTGGGCGCATCATAACCCAACTCATCTCCTGAGATCGTCAGCGACCGCTGGACTAGTACATGAACCAGGCGATATCAGACAGTTTTTTGACTCTAAATCGTAACTAATAGAGATATTTAATACGAAATCACATATCATCCACCGCACTATTGAGCTGATACAGCGAAACCGGAGAGAGGG
>CAVOCL010000102.1:0-7091 GCA_963694185.1 Dehalococcoidia bacterium | reverse complement strand
TCCGGGAAAGTCCTCGTCGATTGTAGCCCCGGCCTGAGTGCACACCGCGATGCTCAGCCCTAACTCCCGCGCGTGACGACCGTGTTTCTCAATGCACGACGTTCGCCACCAGTCGAAACCGCTCTGCAACGATTCGTCGTCAGTTTTCCGAGGTCCGTACAATCCCGGTGCTGCTGGATGAAATACAAGCTTCGCACCTGAATTAGATGCCGCTATAAATTCGTCAGGAACACTGTAATCAGCACAGATTGCCACACCAAATGACGTGTTGTCGGTGCTTCC
Source organism: Dehalococcoidia bacterium (assembly GCA_963694185.1). Classification (GTDB taxonomy): domain Bacteria; phylum Chloroflexota; class Dehalococcoidia; order Lucifugimonadales; family Lucifugimonadaceae; genus Lucifugimonas. The sequence continues at coordinate 6,809 of CAVOCL010000102.1, read as the reverse complement.
CTGATAAGACTCCGTTCCCGGAGCAAACGCTTCTTCGTTGTCAGCTAAATGACGTTTTCGATAAACACCGGTTATCTTCCCGCCAGAAGCGTGAATCTGGGTTATGAACGGTTTCTCATTTGAATTGCGTTCAACGATGCCGAAAAGAAGGTCAACCCCCAACGATGCTCCGCACTCGACAAGTGTTTGAACAGCGACAGAATCTAAGTCGAGAAAGCTATCTGCGTGAACGTCTGGATCCAAATATCCATTCAACGACATTTCAGGAAACACGACAAAATCACAGTCAGCGTCCGAAGCCTCACGCACCACTTTTTTGTGGGCAGCAAGGTTCAATTCGATTTTCGCCTTCTGGCAGTTGATAGAAGCTAGTAGAGCTCTCATGAATTTGACCTCCGAAAACAAACACACCCTCCCCAGATAATCTGAGCAGGGTGCGTTTTTTATTTCAGGTAGTAAGAACTACGACCGCATACGGGCTACTTCAGGCCACCAGCAACGGCTGGAACGATGCTTAATTCGTCCTTGTCGCCAACAGCGCTGTTTAGGCCGTCGAGGTATCGAACGTCTTCGCCGTTCAGGTAGATGTTTACGAAGTGACGAAGATCGCCAGATTCGTCGATGAGTCGTTCCCGAATACCGGGGAAAGCCGTTTCAAGGGCTTCGACTACCGCACCGATGGTTTCACCATCAGCATCGACACTCGTCTCACCGTTGGTGAGCTTCCTGAGTGGGGTTGGAATTTTTACTGTAACGGCCATCAGTTTTCCTGTTTTTCCGTGGATCCCCTCACATGAACGTGAAGGGCTATTAGTTTCTACAAGTATGTTAGACGCAAAAAGATAGAAATCGTTGCAAATTGGCGAGCAATGTCAGCCTGCCCGGGGTCATCCTGCGAGAATGTCGCCTTCTAGCGAACTCACCTCGACGCCCTGAGAAGCGACCCATTCAATACCTCGATCGATTTCTTCACCCGCACCTTCAAGTTCCAAAACCACCCAACCAGTATCCTGGCCGACTTCGGCCCGTCGAATGTTAGTCACGATCTTGAATTTCATTCCAAGATCGTAAATAACAGGTCGCTGTATGAGTTCAGTCTTGAACGTGAATCTGACTCTGCGTAAAGGCATTATTTGACCGCCGTGCCCATTAGGATTTCGTCGAACGAGCGAACAGTCGCATCGATCGTCTTCGTCGAAACGGAATCTTCGATAGCTTCCAGGGTCTTCAGACCGGTGCCGGTAATCAGTGCAACAGTCTCTTCATCAGGACCGATCACCCCTTCACGGGCAAGTCGGCGAAGCGTGGAAATAACCACACCACCGGCAGTCTCTGTAAAGATCCCCTCGGTCTCGGCGAGTAGCTTCATGCCCTCGGCGATTTCCGATTCAGGAACGATCGTGGCCGATCCGCCAGTCTTGTTTGCAAGACCCACGGTGTAGTAGCCATCAGCTGGCGAACCAATTGCTAGTGACTTTGCGATCGTGTCAGGAATAACCGGTTTCGGGTGTGCCAGATCTTCGATGAACGCTTTAGCAACAGGCGAGCAACCAAACGGCTGGGCGATGTGCATCTTGGTGTTGGCGTGATCGATAATTCCAAGCTGAGCGAACTCGTTCAAGCCCTTGTAGACCTTCGTGAACAGCGAGCCTGAAGCCACTGGCACGATTATGTGCTCAGGAGCATGCCAGCCAAGCTGTTCGGCAAGTTCGTATCCGATCGATTTACTACCTTCAGAGTAGTAAGGGCGCATGTTGATATTCACGAACGCCCATCGTCGATCGTCACCAAGCTCAGAGCAAAGCCTGTTCACATCGTCGTAGTTACCGTTTACCAGCACTACAGATCCGAATATGGCAGCGCCAAGCACCTTGCCTCGTTCGAGGTCAGCAGGGATAAACACCATCGTGTTCATTCCGGCCTTGGCACCGTGAGCAGCAGTAGCACCAGCGAGGTTTCCGGTTGATGCGCAGGCGATCGTGTCGAAATCGAATTCAACAGCCTTGGTGGCAGCAACTGAAACGACTCGATCCTTGAAGGAGTGAGTCGGGTTCGCAGCGTCGTTTTTGATCCACAGGTTGTTGAGACCAAGCTCCTTGCCGAGATTGTCGGCCTTGAGCAGCGGGGTCATACCTGCACCAATGTTTACGGCGTTCTCACGACTTGCGGGAAGTAGGGCGTCGTATCGCCAGATGGTTAGTGGACCATCCTGGATCGACTCGCGGCTTAGTGTTTTTGCAATTGCGCCGTAGTCGTAAGCGACTTCCAACGGGCCAAAGCAAAAATCGCAAACATAGATCGGCTCTTGCGGGTAGTCACGACCACACTCTTTACAGCGCAGTGACTGAACGTTTGACAATTTCTCGACTGGACCTCTCAACGGAAGGAGTTGCTCACATCACTTCCGGCAGTCCGGCCGGGAGTGACAACAGCAGCTCCTGATCCGAAGCTCGTTGATTCACCGACAACCTGAAGGATTCTTCTTAGGAATCGAAATTCCTTCAGGGAGTTGAACTAATCATTAATACTATGGGTGAGAATCGCCATCGTCAATTTGTTACGCATGGTCAATCTTGGTAATTGTGAACATTGCCGCGAGTGAATGTGGTTGAGCAACGAAGTTCAGGCCAACGCTCCGCTCGCTTCCAGGTCACGTCGATCAAGGAATTTTCTGAGTGTGCTTGTGCTGTCGCTGCTGGCACCGTTGGCATGATCGATCCACCATATGGAAGTTGCAAAGCTATCGACGAATGTCCTCTCATGAGTGGCAGCGATTACCGTTCCGGGATTCTGATCCAGAGCGTCTTCGAATCGCTCCCGTGCCGGGATGTCGAGATGATTCAACGGTTCATCGAGCAGCAGCAGATTAGGTTCTCTCACGACAATCCCCGAAAGGACGAGTCGAGATCTTTCGCCATAGCTCAGCGACGAGATCGGCGTGAATACCTGATCGCCCTGAAACAGAAAGTAGTGGAGGAAATTTCGGGCTTCCGTTTCGGGAATGTCGGTGACCGAGCGGATGTACGAAAGAGGAGTCGATTCGCTTTCGAATGACGGCGATTCCTGTGGCATATATCCGATCATGACGCCAGTTCCCAGCCTGAACGTGCCACCACTAGGAACAATTTCGCCTCTGAGTAGTTTGAATAGAGTGCTTTTACCGGCACCGTTCGCCCCCATCAGAGCAATCCGTTCGCCATGACGAAGTTCTGCGACAAACGACTCATACACCGGTTTCCTGGCGTACCCGACTACTGCGTTTTCGATCTTGGCCACCATGTCGCCACTGCGATTCGCTGAATCGAGATCGAGTTTCATCTTCCACTGTTGTTTAGGTTTCTCAACTCGATCCTCGGATCCTTCGAACCGTTCGAGTTTAGATTCCCGTGTTTTCGCTCGTCTGGCTATTACTTTGGAAGTGTTTTCCGGAGCCCAGTATTTGTACGAATTATCTTTGGGCTTCCGTTTGGCCGCCATGTTGTCGGCAGCCTGTTTTTGCTTTGCGATATCGGCTCGAATACGCCTTGCCTCGGCTTCTTGAGCCTTCCACTGATCCAGCTGAGCAGCCCGTCGAGCATCTTTTGACTCAACGAACTCTGAGTAGTTGCCAACGAACTTGTCGATTGATCCGTCTGGCTGGATTTCGACTATTCGGGTAACGGTCTGATCGAGAAACAATCGGTCGTGCGACACGATCACAGCGGAGCCTTTATAGCCCTGAACGAACGATTCAAGCCACTCCAACGCTGGCAAGTCGAGATGATTCGTCGGTTCGTCTAGAAGAAGCACGTCAGGTTCCGCGGCGATAACTCCAGCCAACGCAACACGAGATTTTTGCCCGCCACTCAACGTCGACACAGGTTGATCGAACGAAACGTCGTGCAGATTCATCATGCGCAGGGCTTCATCGAGCCTATCGAGAAGGTGCTGAGTGCCGCTCGACTCAAGTCGTTCAAGCGCTTCGCTGTACCGGTCGAATACGCTGTCATCGGATTCTGTGTCAGCAAGCAAGCGTTCTGTTTCACGCACCGCCCGCAACGCCTCGGAACCACCCAGCACGACCGAACAGGCGGCGGACTCTACCGAATGATCTTCATCTTCAAGTCCCTGTCGTAGATAACAAACACGAAGGCCGGAACCATAGTGAATCGAGCCAGAATCGGGATCCAGATCACCCGACACGATGTTTAGAATCGTCGACTTGCCAGAGCCATTCGGCCCAACGAGCGCGACTTTCTCTCCCGGGTTTACGAGGAACGAAATGTTATCGAGGACGGTTGTGGGGCCAAACGATTTGGTGATCCCGTTAATTTGAAGCATTGCCTACACCATGCCGGACACGCGACTCAGTCTGCTCGACTAAGTCAGAGCTGTCCGATCAGTTCTCAAAAAAAGAGTGGAAGTAGGTTTACTTTCGCAGGGTGCCCTCGCTGTTTGCAGACCGTTATCACTTGCGTGTGAGAAGCAATTCAAGCCCGATGCGTGCAGAATGCCCCCAGCATATCGAACCTACGCACATCAAAAAAACAAAGATCCGTGATTAATTATGATTATTGAATGGAACGCCCACATGTTCAGTTCCCACACTGACAAGTATCCGTTCCACAAACGCGCCGCCTACACACCAAAACCCGAGATGCTTTCAGACGCACCGCTGGGCGAATACATGGTGAGGATGAAAGAAGAGGGGATCGATCGCGCAATACTGGTGCATCCTGAACCATACGGAGACGATCACCGACTGGCGCTCGACTGTGTAGCGGCTCGTCCCGATTTGTTCAAGACGACCGCTCTGTTCTATCCAAAAGACAGCGACGCCCCCGCCAAGCTAAAAGAGCTTGTAAAAGAAAATCCTGAATCGCTAGTTGCGTTCAGATTTCACGCGCACGAGAAAAAACGCCAATATATCCACTCGTTCACCGATTCCAACGTTAGAAACTTATGGAAAACCGCAGGGGAACTCGGGCTGATAATCGAACTACATATCGGCCCAGACTACGCAGCGCAGGTAGCCAAACTGGCATGGGAATTTCCCGAATTTCCAGTATTGGTCGATCATATGGCCGAAGCCAAGTTCGGCACTCCGCCAGAATATTCCGATGTGATGCGGTTGAGCGAGCTTGAAAATGTGCACATGAAGCTTTCAGGACTAAACCACTACGCCGATGACGAGCCGCTGTACGAAAGCGTTATTCCATTTAGCCGGTGGGTTGCCGATGCCTTCGGTCCTGAACGCATGGTTTGGGGAAGCGGGACACCAGCGATAGTCGATACGCACCTTGCCCACTGGTCGGCAGAGGAGCGAGCGAAGGTCAAGGGCGGGAACTTACAACGTTTACTCGGGTTCTAGGCACCCAGGTGCTCCTAGGGTGCCAGTGCGACTATTAGCGCTCCACCGCCGATAGCTGCAGCACCGATCACACGATTTCTTGTGACTGACTCTTTCAGTATCAACACGGCCATCAGCACACCGAACACGATACCCAGTTCTCTAAATGGCCCAATGTAGCTAACAGGGGCAAGCCTGAACGCGGTAAGCACTAGGCCGTAAGCGGTGAACTGAAGTGCGCCGCCCAGCAGACCGATCTTCCAGCGGCTGCGGATTTCGGTGGTGAAATCCAGTTTTGTATACGTTCTTCCTATTATCGGAAGTATCCCGAGCGAGCCACCTAGTGACAGCGTGAACATGTAAAAAACTGGCTCGACATGATCGACACCGCGCTTATCAAGCGTCGAATACGTGGCGATCAGTATCCCAGTCATCACGGCGAATATCACTCCACGGTCTGCGATAAGCGTTCTGGGTTTTAACCAGATCCTCAGTCCAGATCCAGAAGACGATCCGATCGCCACGACGCCAATAAATATCGAAACGATGCCAAGTACCGCCAGTGGCGACACCGATTCTCGAAGGACCGTAACCCCGATTACTGGGATTAGTACCAGCCCTAGTCCACGAGCTATCGGGTAAACAAGTGAGAGATCGCCATGTTTGTACGCTCTGCCGAGAGTAAAGAAGTAGGCGATGTGAAGGGCGACAGTACCTGCAATGAAAACCCAGCCGATGGGATCGGGCGGATTAGTAAAAAACACGTACAGAGCGATAGGGGAGGCGAGTAGTGCCCCAGACGTCGCCATCATCCAGTTAGTGATTTCAGGCGTATCTGAACGTCGCACCATGAGGTTCCATGATGCGTGAGCAATTGCAGAAATGAGAACGAGAACGACCGCTAATCCGGTCATACGGGCAACCTAAACACTAGAGCTACGTCGGGTTTAGCGACTCTTCTGTTCGTGATCGGCAGCAAGTGCCCAATCGACTCTAAGTTCAACGTCGCCGTCAGCCCATGGCTTCGTGATGTATTCGACTGCGCCAAGAGAGCGAGCCATCACCATATCTTCTGGTCGACCCTTAGCGGTGACCATGATTACTGGAATCGGGCTAGTGCGAGTATCGGCCTTCAACGTGGCAAGGGCATCGAATCCGTTCACCCGAGGCATCATTACGTCGAGTAGGACCAAGTTCGGAGATTCCTTGACTGCAAGGTCGAATACCTGATCACCATCTTCGGCTTCCACGACGTCGTAACCAGCATCCTCAAGAATGGTGGCTAAAGCAAGTCGTACATCTGGGCTGTCGTCAACGACAAGTATTCGAGCCAATTACTACCCACCTCTACAGAATTCGAACGTACTAGATTTACGCCCTGAACCGAAACTATGTGAACGATTCCCTTGATTCTTCCATATATCGAGTGCGATTGCACCTAATTCAACGTGCGAGTTGCCAAAATTGGTCTAAAAATCCA
>CAVOCL010000101.1:0-7123 GCA_963694185.1 Dehalococcoidia bacterium | reverse complement strand
GCTTCAACAATCGCATCTGCATCTGCATCTGCATCTGCATCTTCGTATTCGAGGCTGATATTCAGGTTTTTCTTGAGAATCGCCGGCATGAATGCGTTGGTAACTTCGTCGAGCGTGTATCGCAGGTTGAATCGGCTATATGAGAGTTCGTAGCCCTCTTCGTGCATTTCAGAAAGTTCGATCAGGTTGCCGAGAAGTGTTTTCAGCTGAAGTGAGTTGCGCTTCATTACCTGCAACTGATCGATATTTCGCTTGGTGAGGTTCTGATCACGATTCCTGAGCAAGATGCCCGTGAACGCCGATATGGATGTGAGCGGCGTCATGAGTTCATGGGTGACCGAGGCGAGGAATCGATCTTTCATTTGGCCGATTCGTTTGAGTTCGAGAGAGTCGATCAGCAGTCGGTCGTTGAGTTCACGTTCGTAGCGAATTTTTTCCAGTTCGCACGGAATATTTTTGCGTCGGCAATGAAGATGAACACGAGCAGAATCAGGAATACTGATCCCAGGCTAAGCATGGTGAAGTTGGAAATTGAGGATCGAGTTTCGGCGATTTGCGAGGTGAGGGTCGCTGTGACGTCTCTGGTGATACCGATTACACCGACGACGGTATCGTCGGTTGCGTCGAGGAGTGGGAGGAAGGTTTCGACGACATCAGCCTGCTGCGGCGAATCGGGGTTCGCCAGAATTTCTATGCTGTTTAGATTCGATGCTAATTGTCCGTCGGCGGTAGAAGCGAGGATCGATTGGGGCACAGATCGTTTGGCGATCAGCCCTGCAGAAGTGCTCTAAACGGTTTGGCCCTCGGAGTCGTAGAGAGAAATATCGATGACACGCAGCGAATCGAGTAGTTTTTGCGAGTCGATTGGCACGCTGCTCGCGAGTCGTGCTGGCTCATCGGAAGAGAGATTTCCCTGATCTTCGAGAAGTTGGTTTACAAGCCCGGCGATAATCGAGGCGTCACGCATCGATTGTTCGGTGGAAAATTCGACTAAATTCTTCTCTGCAGTACGTATTGCGAGGTGATTTAGGGCGAACGCAGCCGTTCCCAGTGTAATAACACTGATGATTACGAACAGCGTAGTTAGCCGATACTTGCTCATTACGTAATGACAAAAACTGGGAGTCGATATCTGCTACCAGACAGACATTGTTCGCTTCCCAATTTCCACACTTAATCCCTCATCCATACACAACTGGTTAGTGCCCCCAAATGCGTTCCAGAAGCATTTGATGTTAGATCGATCTCCTAACGATTTACTGTTGCCACTGACCATCGATTTGGTGGTGGACAGCGCGAAAATCGCAAACCGAGCATGACACTCTCAGAATCTCTCTTACAATCGTGCCGTTTTGGTGTTGCGTATATGCGGGTGTCCACCGCATGCGATTGCTGGGGAGAACCCCCCGAAGTGGGTGTGAGTAGGCTCTACCGAGTGAACTGGAAGTGCTCGAACTTACCGTGTAGCCGGAAATGGCCGAATTAGGCGGAATCACCTATACGGGCATCGCTAAATGGCGCGAGTGGTTAACACTCATAAATTGATAACGGTTGATGGATTGTAACCGGGCAGCGAGGTTGATTTGTTGGGCTGATCGGGTTCTAGGTGGATCAATTCTCAATGGCACTTGCGGACGAAGTGTGTGGGTTACCTGCCATGGGGCAGGTGGTTGTTAGAGCTGCGGGATGGCGATGGATTTTTGTCTGAGCACGACGAGTTTTGACGTATTCGAGGATATGGGTGGTTGTAAGTGGGGCGTAAAGTCTGACACCAGTTTGATATATCGATCAGAATTATGTGAATTTGTCGCATCAAGCGTCGCGGGATCAACTAATATTCATCGGCGTACTTGTCTCTCCGTGATCTAAACGACTAACGAATGAGCAATCCGAGTTAACTTTGCTGATTTTCCGCCGGCGTCTGCGCGCCGATTTTTACCAGATGTTTGCCCTAATGGTGGGCGTGCTGGTGATGACGGCTATTCTTGCTGGTGCGCCGATGTATTTGAGCACTATCGAATCGCTCGGGTTGAGATCGACGCTGACGACTCTTTCTTCTTCGCACCGGAACATGCAGATTGTCGTTGATCAGCTGCCGCTAACGGATTCATCGGTGTCGGCAGCCACCGAGCGGGTCGATATCGCTCTAGAGGCGTTGGGTGATCTCGTAGTTAGCGTTGGGCAGGAATCGCATACTCGGCCTCATTTCTGGGCAACCGAAGCAGACGAGATAACTGGTGGGATTAAACCTGATCTTGCGACGCTCCAGCGTTTCGATGGATTTTTGACTGGTTCGGAGATTGTCGATGGACGGCCACCCCTGTCTTCTATCGAACGACTTGATACTCACCAGGTGGCTGAGGTGGTAGTTCCTAAAGAGCGTGCCGACGAGTTGGGTATAGCAGTTGGCCAGGAAATCTGGTTATCGCCGCGCCCCAACGATCTGCCTTATTTGATGGTTCGTGTTGTCGGACTGTTCGAAGCTAATGACCCTGATGAAGAGTTCTGGCTGGGTCTTGCATCGGAGGCGTTAGAACCGGGGCGTCCGGCCCCTGGTGCTCGATACCAACTTCCTTTGTTCTTTACTCGAGATGGTCTGTTTTCAGCAGTGACGGGTAGCGCGGCATCGATTGGTACGAACCGCTGGCTGGTGCAGCTTGATGCGAATAAGTTGGAGCGCCAGAGCCCGGTGTTTACTGCCGAGCAGGTTGAACTGATTGGCCATGAGCTTCGTCGTGGATTGCCTGAATCGAAGGCGATATCGGCACTTGATAATCCGCTCAGATCTTTAGGCCAAAAGATTGCTTTCGCTCGAATTCCCACTTTGATGATGGGCGGGGTTCTACTACTTGCAGCGGGTTACTACTCGGTGATGGCAGCGGGAGCTTTGATGGCGCGCCGGCGGGTGGATACGGCACGGATGTGGGCAAGAGGATCGGGACGCAGGCAGGTGGCGATTCTGTTCCTAATCGAATCGGTTTTGTTAGTTCTTTTGTCTGTGCTGTTTGCTCCGTTTGTAGCGTATGGGGTGATTATTGCGATTGGCTGGTTGCCTGAATATGAAGCGATTCGGCTGGGGCTTGGCATGCCGGTGCATCTCAGCTGGCAGGCGTTTGCGTGGTCGTTGCTTGGCGGCGTAGGAATACTCGGGTACATGCAGTGGGGTGTTTGGAAGGGTGGAGGTCGTTCGGTTAGCAATGACCAGCTGTCGAGTCGGCGGGTAGAGGGCAAGCCGTTCTTCCAGCGTCAGTATCTGGATCTGCTGTTCTTCGTATTTGGTGGAGTGGTTCTGTGGGATTTGTCGACTGAATCGTCGGTTGCAACTGCCCAGCAAACGGGCGATCAGGCCATTACGGTGAATCCGCTTCTGGTGTTTGCCCCGGCAATATTCCTTGCGGTTGCGGTGATGCTTTCGCTACGCATTCTTCCTCCTATTGCCCGTTTGGCTTCGAATGGGCTGACGAGGCGCGGTCCGGCTTGGGCTCATTTGATTTCGGCGCTATTTGCGAGGGTGCCGCTGACGTACGCATGGCCTGCTGCGATTCTTGGGATGGCTGCTGGAACGGCAATGCTTTCGGCGACTGTGGCCGCTACTTTGGAACAGAGCGCAGCCGATCAGTCGGGCTACGAGGTTGGGGCAGACCTTCGTGTGTTCCCGGTTGATTTGAACAGCGGTGATAGGACGAGTGTTCTGGATCGAGTGCGTGGTCTTGAGGGTGTTGAGAACGCTTCAGGAGGGTTGCGCACGACTGGAGCTATTCGGCTTGGTGGTGAGGGTCCGGTGTTCGAGTTCCTTGCGATTGAACCGGCTGAATTTGGCGAGATCGGTGTATTTCGAGACGACTATGCTGAGGCTGATATCGCCGGGTTGCTGAACGAGCTTAGCTTCAATTCGGATCTTGAATCAGGGGCTATAGTTGAGCCGTTGTTGGTGCCTGAGTCGGCGGTACGTATTGGGTTCAGGATGCGTTCAACTACGATTGAACGGAATATTCGGGCGAGCATCAGGATTATCGATGCGAACGGTCTTTCTCATTCGGTGGGCGTTGGTCCTGTGTCGAGCAAGGATTGGCAAGTAAGGATGGGGTATGTGTCGGCGCTCGCCAAACGTCCGGTCGAGGTTGTTGGTCTGACTTTCTTTGAACTGACACCCGATGAATTGGGCACACCTGTGACTCTTCAGATCGACGATCTAATGTATGAGTTGCCGCCGGATATGTCGGAGGACTCCAGACTCCGTACGGCAGTGACGCCGATTTTAAGGATCGGGATTATTGAGTCATTTGATGGTGGTGCTGATTCATGGAATGCGCTCGCCTCTTCAGAAGGTACGGACACTGGAACGACTGGATTTCAATACAGGCGAAGCGTTGATGGTGCGTCTCGGCTCGATACCGGCCTGCAGATCGATCTTGGTGTAGGTACTGATCTAGGTGTTCGAGGAGTTATTCGATCGAGCTCAGATACTGTGCCGATATTGTTCAGTCAGACCACATTGGATGCCAATAATATTTTGGTTGGTGATACGACGGTGGTTCATGTATTTGGTCGTTCAATTCCGGTACGAATCGTTGGTGTGACCGATTACTTCCCGACATTGAATCCTGATGGCGGTGGATTTGCGGTTACCGATGTGGGGCAGCTGTGGCGTCATTTGTCGTTGAGCAGTGCCAACGCGGCTGGTGTCGCCCAAGAAATATTCATAGGGCTGGACGGAAGCGATGATTCAGATACCGCAGAAGTTATCGACAGAATATCGAGGACGATCGGTGGGCTGCACAGCGTGGTCGATCGAGAAGATCTTCAGCGTTCGTCGGTGGTGACTCCGCTGGCTGTAGCCGGGTGGCGCGGAGCTTCGATTGTTACCGCAGCTCTTGCGATTGGGTTGGCTCTGCTGGGCTTCCTGACGTTTGCTCCGATGCGACCTGCAGGTGATTTTTTCAATTTGGCGGTGTTGCGGACACTAGGCGTTCGACGTCGGGGATTGGTGTTCATTAGCGTTATCGAGCAGTTGATTGTTTTGACCGTGGGAATAGCTGCTGGAGTTGGCACTGGGCTGATTATGGCTCGCATTGCTGTCGATACCGCTTCACAGACCGATTCGAACGTGAATTCGCTCCCGCCAATCGTGTTCTCGACCAACTGGAACTACGTTGGTGGGCTTATTGGAGTGCTGGCACTCGCAGCAATTGTGATTATGATTTTGGACATTATTTCGGTACGGCGAATCGACATCGCCCAAACCGTGCGAACTTCAGGGAAGAGTGGCTGATATGGGACCACGATCATTTCTTGAATTTGTTGGGCGCCGAACCCGTTCTCACTGGCCGATGCTTTCGGTTGTTTCGGTTGGTGTGATTGCCGCCGTGGTGACTATCGCTGCGAGCGTTATCTACTTCGATTCGCTTGGTGATATTGCGCTTACCCGTGAAATATCACTGGACACGAGCGTTAGTCACGACATTGTCATTAGAGGGCGAGAAGTCGACATTGATGCTTCGAGTAACCAGGAGCTTCTTGAGTTAGTCGATGTAGCGGTTAACGAAATCGCTTCATCGATAATTATCGGAAAAACGCTTGCTTATGGATCGCCAACGTTACTTATGCAGCAGGACGAGATGGGTGAAACGGAGATTGACGATTCGCTGCGGGCGGTGCTGATAAACGCACCCGAGCTGCGTGGTAATTCGGTTCTTACGAGGGGTACATGGCCATCATCCAACGTAACCGTTGGTGAGTTTGAACCGGGCCAGATGTTGATCGAAGTTGCGCTAGATGAGGTTGTTGCAGCCGAGTTCGGCTATTTGCTGGACGATATTGTTGTAGTTGAGCCGTTCTGGGATGATTTGAACGATTCGATTGCTGTGAAAATATCTGGACTGTTTACTCGCAACGAGGCGAATCCTCGATTCTGGGCGTCGATTGAAGATCAGTTCGGGCTTGATGACGAGGATCTCAACTACCTGCCGTTTGTTCCTGATCCCGACGTGTTCGCATCGCAGGTTGGTCCTTATTTCCCTGGGATGACTGTGCGATATTCTTGGCGGTACCACGTCGATTCATCACGGGTAAGGGCTTCGGGTGCGAGCGATTTGCTTCTGGGCTTCGATGAACTGAAGGCGCAACTTCAGCCGAAGATAGGCGGCTATTCGCAGTCGATTCCGTTGCAGGATGTGCTCACCAGAAACCAGCAGCAGACGTTCTTCAGCCGGCTGCCGATGACGGTGGTTTTCTCGGTAATCGCTGCGGTGGTTTTGTACTTCGTCGCCACGATGTCGATATTGATGGTTGAGACGCAACGCGATGACATCGCACGGTTGCGAACGAGGGCTGCCACTGCGAGACAGGTGGTTGGGGCGTTTGTGATTGAGGGCGCAGTGATTGCGCTGTTGGCCATTTTGATAGCGCCACCACTTGCTGGGTTGACGATCAAGTGGATAGGCGTTATTCCGCTATTTAGTGGCCTGAACAACGGAAATCCGCTTCCTGTAACGCTTGGTCAATCGGCTTACATAGTTGCGATCATTACCGGGTTGGCTGGATTTGTGGCGATGGTGCTTCCGGCTTCGATGGCGGCAAAAAAGAGTGTTGTGAGCAGTGTGCGTGAGTCGACTCGACCAGCTCCGCAGAGCGCAATGCAGAAGTACTACCTCGATATCGCACTTTTTGGCTTGCTGCTTGCGTTCGCGTCGCAGTTAGCAAGCGAGGGTTCGTTCGTGAATGTGCCGGGTGTTGGTGCGGCGCAGGTCGACAAGATCAACGTTGCCATGCCTGCACTTGTACTGGCGTTTGGTGGATTTGTTGCGCTTCGTGCGTTTCCTGCTTTGGTTGAAATCGTTGCCAGGCTCACGTCGTTACCTCGTATTTCAGGACTTGTTTCACCGGCTATTACGCTTGTTTTGTGGCAGATGGCGCGGAACCCCAGACACTATTCTCGGCTTTCGCTGTTGATGATTCTTACAGCCGGGCTGGGCGTGTTCGCTTCAAGTTTTTCCGGCACGCTCGATATTAGTGCTGCCGATAGGGCGAGATACCAATCGGGGGCTGATTTACGTATAAACGGTGTTTCGTATACGAACCGGGTTCAGGCTGGGCAGACGTTCAGGACGATTGCTGGAACTCC